>JAQBXG010000167.1 GCA_027625125.1 Pseudomonadota bacterium | reverse complement strand
GGGCCGAAGCCAATGTTCCGCCCGACCTTGCGCCGATGCTGGCCGCGTCGCTGGGCGGCGACTGGGTGGCGGAACTGGCGGCGCTTGCCGAGCCGGCCCCGGTCGATCTGCGGGTGAATACGCTGAAGGCGGACCGCGACACCGCACGAGCGGCGCTTGCGGCGCTGGGGATTGCATCGTCGCCGACGCCGTTTGCGCCCAACGGCCTGCGGCTTGACGGGCGCGCCAATGTGTCGGCCAGCGGCGCGTTCCGTGACGGGCTTGTCGAGGTACAGGACGAAGGGTCGCAACTGGCGGCGCGGATGGCCTGCGCCCGGCCCGGAGAAACGGTCATCGACGGCTGCGCCGGCAGCGGCGGCAAGTCCCTGGCCCTCGCTGCGCAAATGGGGAACACCGGGACCATCGCCGCCCACGACCCGCGTCCCGGGCAGTCCAACCGCGCCCGCCCGCGCATCGCCCGCGCCGGCGTCGAAATCGTCGCCTGGGCGGACACCGTCGCCGCGCTGCCGGAACAGGCGGATTGCGTGCTGCTGGACGTGCCGTGCAGCGGCAGCGGCGCGTGGCGGCGCGATCCGGCAGCGAAATGGCGGACCACGCCGCAATCGGTCGCCGCGTGCGCCGCGACCCAGCAGGAAATCCTTGCGGCGTTTGCGCCGCGGGTGCAACCGGGCGGGCGGCTGGTCTATGTCACTTGCTCGTTGTTCCAACAGGAAAACGAGGCCGTGATCGAATCGTTTCTTGGGCTGCACGGCGAGTTTCGGGTCGCGCCGGCGGAGACGATCTGGCGCGCGGAGATCGGCGCAGGGTTTCCCGGCCCCGGCCCGTTTCTGCGCCTGTCACCCCGGCGCACCGGCACCGACGGATTCTTTGTGGCCGTCTTGCATCGCGCGGAGGGTCCGTGACCGAACGCATTCTGATCGTCGACTTTGGTTCCCAGGTCACACAGTTGATCGCCCGCCGCGTGCGCGAATGCGGCGTCTATTCCAAGATCGCGCCCTATACGTCGGCGGCGCGGCTTCTGAAGTCCGGCGAATGGCGCGGCATCATCCTGTCCGGCGGTCCGGCGTCGGTGCTGGAGTCCGGAACGCCGCGCGTTCCCGACGCGGTGTTTGCCGCTGACCTGCCGGTGCTCGGCATCTGCTATGGCCAGCAGGCGATGGTCGCCCAACTGGGCGGCGCGGTGGAGCCGGCGACCCACCGCGAGTTCGGCCGCGCGTTTCTGGATATCACCGGAGACTGCGCGCTGTTCCGCGACGTGTGGGCGGTCGGCGGCCGCGAGCAGGTATGGATGAGCCACGGTGACACCGTCACCGCGCTGCCCAAAGGTTTCCGTGTCGTCGGCACCAGCACCGGGGCGCCGTTCGCCGCCATCGCCGATGATGCGCGGCGGTTCTATGGCGTCCAGTTCCACCCCGAGGTCGTGCACACGCCGCACGGCGCGGGGCTGTTGAAGAACTTCACCCATGATATCGCCGGGTGCGCCGGAAACTGGACTATGGCCGCGTTCCGCGAACACCAGGTGGCCGCGGCCCGCGCCGCCATCGGTGGTGGCCGGGTGATTTGCGGGGTGTCCGGCGGTGTCGATTCGGCTGTCGTGGCGGTGCTGCTGCACGAGGCGGTCGGTGAGCAGTTGACCTGTATCCTCGTCGACAACGGCGTGCTGCGCGCGGGCGAAGCGGAGACGGTCGTCGAATTGTTTCGCGGCGCCTATAATATCCCGCTGGTGCATGTGCGCGCCGGCGACCGCTTTCTCGCGCGCCTCGACGGCGTCAGCGACCCGGAGCAAAAGCGCAAGATCATCGGCGGCACGTTCATCGACGTGTTCGAGGAGGAGGCGCGGAAACTCGGCGGCGCGGAGTTCCTGGCCCAGGGAACCCTGTACCCCGATGTCATTGAATCGGTATCGGTGGCCGGCGGCCCCAGCTCGACCATCAAATCTCACCACAACGTCGGTGGCCTGCCGGACAAGATGAATCTGAAGCTGATTGAACCGCTGCGCGAACTGTTCAAGGACGAAGTCCGCGACCTGGGCCGTGAACTTGGCTTGCCGGACGAATTCGTCGGACGCCATCCGTTCCCCGGCCCGGGCCTAGCGATCCGCGTTCCCGGCGCGATCACGTCCGAAAAGCTGGAGATTCTTCGCAAGGCGGACGTGATCTACCTGGAGGAAATCCGTGCCGCCGGCCTCTACGACGCAATCTGGCAGGCGTTCGCGGTGCTGCTGCCGGTCCGCACCGTCGGCGTGATGGGCGACAGCCGGTCCTATGAGTTCGTCTGCGCGCTCCGCGCGGTGACGTCGACCGACGGCATGACCGCCGACGTCTATCCGTTTAGCCCGGAATTCCTGGGCCGGGTCGCCAGCCGCATCGTCAACGAGGTCAAGGGCATCAACCGCGTCGTCTACGACGTGACCTCGAAACCCCCCGGCACCATCGAATGGGAATAGAGGCGCCGGGCGACACGCGACGGCAACCGGCTTTGCGCTGGCGGACGTCGGGGAAATCTGGTATCCCCACCCTACGTTCGCTAGGAATCCGGGTGGCGGAACGGCTTTTGCGCGCCCACGGTTGGCGCCGCTGTTCGGCCCGCGGTCCGGCGAAGCCCACAAGCACGACAGAACGACCGAACGATAGAACGACAGAACGAAGGAGAGGCCTTGCGTGGTTCAGGTGATCGTCCGTGACAACAACGTCGACCAGGCCCTTCGGGCGCTGAAAAAGAAGATGCAGCGCGAGGGCGTTTGGCGCGAGATGAAGACGCGCCGCTCCTATGAAAAACCGTCCGAAAAACGTGTCCGTAAGATTGCCGAAGCGCAACGCCGCGCCCGCAAACTGGCCCGCAAGCGCCTGGGCAGCGTCTAGACGATCCCCGCGCCCGGCGCGGGTAGATTCGGGGCGTTTGCCCTTGCCATTGGCGTTGCAAACGCTCTAGGAAACTCGGGTTCCGACAATCCGGCTTGGCGAGGGTCCGATGGTTTCTCTGCAGACTCCGATCTGTGATTTTGGCTGGAAGGCGGTCGATTTCGACCTCGAGGGCGTTGACGGCCGCCGCTACAGCCTGGCGGACGTGCGCGGCAGCCACGGCACCCTGGTCATTTTCATGTGCAACCACTGCCCCTACGTGAAGGCGGTCATCGATCGCATCATCCGGGACGTGCGCGCGCTGAAACCCCACGGCATCGGCGCCATCGCCATCATGGTCAATGATGCAGAAGAGTATCCGGCCGATTCGTTCGACAACATGCGGCGATGGGCGCAAGAGCGCGAATTTCCGTTTCCGTACGTGATCGACCCGACCCAGCGCATCGGCCGCGAATACAACGCGGTCTGCACGCCGGATTTCTTCGGGTTCAACGCAGACCTTGCATTGCAGTATCGCGGGCGGCTGGATGAGTCCCGTAAAGAGCCGGCGGCGCCGGACGCGCGCCGCGAATTGTACGAAGCGATGGTGCAGATCGCCGAGACCGGACGCGGGCCGGCGGAGCAAATTCCGAGCATGGGATGCTCGATCAAATGGCGTGACGAAGATGCGCCTGCCGCCGCCGCGCAATAGCGTGGCAACCGGGGAATTGGTGTGAGCGACGTATTTCGCGAAGTCGACGAGGAGGTTCGCAAGGACCGGGCGCTGTCGCTGTGGAACCGCTATGGGCGGTTTCTGATCGGCGGCGTGGTCGCCGTCATCGTCGCAACAGCGGCGTGGCAAGTGTGGTCGACATGGTCGTTGAGCCAGCGCCGCGCCGACGCCGAACAGTTTCTCAACGGCCTTGGGCTCGTGGCGCAGGACCGCCCGGGCGAGGCGCTGGGCATTTTCGAGCAACTCGGCGCCGACGCGGGGGCGGGCTATCGAGCGCTGGCGCAACTGCAGCATGGCGCGGCGCTGGTCGCCGCGGGGGACACGGCGGCG
>JAQBXG010000166.1 GCA_027625125.1 Pseudomonadota bacterium | reverse complement strand
CCGCCGACCCCCGCGCCATCGCCCCGACCGAACCCATGCCGCGATAGGATTTGTACGAACGACCTTCATAGAAGAACACTTCGCCCGGGGCTTCCTCGGTGCCGCCCAGCAGCGAACCAACCATCACCGCGTCGGCGCCCGCCGCGATCGCCTTCGCCAGATCGCCGGAAAACCGCACGCCGCCGTCGGCCACCACCGGAATGTCGCGGTCGCGGCACGCTCCGACGACATTCTCGACCGCAGTCAATTGCGGCACGCCGACTCCGGCGACGATGCGGGTCGTGCAGATCGAACCCGGCCCGATGCCGACCTTGATCGAGTCCGCGCCGGCGTCCATCAGCGCCTTTGCGCCATCGGCGGTGGCGACATTGCCGGCCAGCACCTGGGTGTAGTTGCTTAGCGACTTGATGCGATCGACGGTATCCAGCACCGATCGCGAATGACCGTGGGCGGTGTCGACCACGACGACATCGGCGCCCGCTTCGATCAGCGCCTCGGCCCGGGCCAGGCCCGAATCCCCGACGCTGGTCGCCGCCGCGACCCGCAGGCGGCCCTGCTCGTCCTTGGCGGCGTTCGGATGGGCCAGGGATTTTTCGATGTCCTTGACGGTGATCAGCCCGATGCAGCGAAATTCGGAATCGACCACCAGCAACTTCTCGATGCGGTGCTTGTGCAGCAGTCGCTTCGCCTCCTCGATCTCGACGCCGGCGCCGACGGTCACCAGGCCTTCGCGGGTCATCAACTCGCGGACCGGCTGTTTGCGATCGGTGGCGAAACGGACATCGCGGTTGGTCAGCATGCCGACCAGTTTGCGCGTGCCTTCCTCGACGACCGGTATGCCCGAAATCGCATGGGTGTCCATCATTTCAAGGGCCACCGCGAGGGTGCGGTCCGGCGCGATCGTCAGCGGGTCGATGACCATGCCGGACTCGTACTTCTTTACCCGGCGGACCTCTTCGGCCTGTTTGCGGATTTCGAGATTGCGGTGAATGACGCCGATGCCGCCGCACTGGGCCATCGCAATGGCCAGGCGCGACTCGGTCACCGTGTCCATCGCCGCCGACAGCAGCGGAATGTTCAGCGAAATCGTGGCGGTCAGACGGGTGCGGGTGTCGGCCTGGCCCGGCAGGACCGAGGAGGCCGCCGGTTGCAGCAGCACGTCGTCGAAGGTGAGGGCTTCGCGTATGTCCATCTCGCAATATGTCACGGCTTTTAGTGGATTGGTAGGCCCGCCCGAACCCCTGAATCCGGGTCTATTCCGGCGGGCGGAACCCCTTTGCCACCAGGTACAGTTCGGCCGAATCCTTGCGGCTGGCCGGTGGCTTGGCATGGCGCACCGATGCGAACATGCGCCGCAGCACCGCCAGCAATTCCGCTTCAGCGCCGCCGCGCGTCACCTTGACAACCAGGTGCCCGCCGCGACGGAGGACCGCCACTGCCGCCGCCAGCGCCAGCTCGGCCAGCGCCGCGGCGCGCAGCGAATCGGTCGCGCGATGACCGGTGGTGGCCGGCGACATGTCGCTGAGGACGACATCGGCGCCGTCGCCGACGGCGGCGCAGAGCGCGTCCAGCGCCTCTGGCGTCTCCATGTCGGCGACAAGGACGGTGACTCCCGCGATCGGCGCAATCGGCGCGCGGTCCACGGCGATGACCGCACCGCGCGCGCCGACCCGTGCCGCCGCGACCTGCGACCATCCGCCCGGCGCTGCGCCCAGATCGACGACGGTATCGCCCGGACGCAACAGCCGGAACTGTTCGTCAAGCTCCTCCAGCTTGTAGGCGGCGCGGGAACGGGCGCGATCCTTGCGGGCGCGTCGGACGTATGGGTCCTTTTCCTGGCGGCGCAGCCAGCGTTGCGACGACGCCTTTCGCTTTGGCGGGCCGCTCACTCCCGGCGGGCGGTGGATTCAGCGACCACCGGTGTGTTTCGCATCATCGTCCACAGGATGCCGTCGCGCAGACCACGGTCGGCGACTCGCACCTCCGGCGCCGGCCATTGGGCCAGGATCGCCTCCAATACCGCGCAGCCAGGAATGACAAGATCGGCGCGGCCCTTCAAAATACAGGGATTGGCCACGCGCTGGTCATAGCTCATGGCGACCAGTCGGCGGGAAATGTCGCCGACTGCCTCCAGCGAGATCGCGCGGCCATCCACTCTTCGTCGGTCGTAGCGCGGAAGACCAAGTTGCACCGCCGCCAGGGTCGTGATCGTTCCCGATATGCCGACCATCTGCGCCCGTCCGGCGGCAAAGGTCGCGGCCAGCCGGTGGGTTTGCTCGAACCGGGCGATCTGCGCCTCCACTGCCTGGACCATCGCCGCGTATGCGTCTGTGTCCACCTCGTGGCCGCCGAACCGCTCCGCCAGGGTCACAACACCATACGGGACCGATGTCCATGCGATGATTTGCGGGGCCTTGCCGGCCAGCACCCGCGCCCAGACCAACTCGGTGCTGCCGCCGCCGATGTCAAACACCAGCGCGAACTCCTGGCTGGCCGACAACAGCGGCACGCATCCCGCCAGCGCCAGCCGCGCTTCCTCCTCGGCGGGAATGATCTCAAGGGCAATGCCGGTTTCGGTTTCGACCCGGGCCAGAAACTCGTCGCAATTGCGCGCCTGGCGGCAGGCCTCGGTCGCGACATACCGCGCATGCCGCACCCGCATGCGGCGAATGCGCGCCGCGCACACCCCGAGCGCGCCAATCGAGCGGCGCATCGCCGCCTCCGACAGCGCGCCGGAAGCCGTCAGGCCTTCGCCCAGACGGACGATCCGGGAATAGGCGTCCAGTACGCGGAAGCCGCGGCTGTCCGGCCGCGCAACCAGCAGCCGGCAGTTGTTCGTGCCAAGGTCCACGGCGGCGAATCGCGTGCGGTCAGGCGCCGCAGCGCCCCGCGAACGCACCACGTCATCGCGGGCAACCACGCCGGAACCCGACGACCCACCGGCCAAAACCCCACCCTCCGCTCTGTTGCCACCCCAGTCATCCCTGCCGGGGCGCCGCCTGCCGGTACTCTATCAGCAACACCGGGGGGTGACCACGCGGCCGCGTTGACAGGCGCGGGACCGCTACCTACCTTCCCCACCGCGGCTGTCCGTATGGGGGATAGTTTAGCGGCAAAACTCCCGGCTCTGACCCGGGCAACCCTGGTTCGAATCCAGGTCCCCCAGCCATCCGCGAACGGCTGCCTCCGTGTCTCGCTACGTCTTGACTCGGCCTAGGCGCTGCCGGGCGCAATACCGGAGGCGGCGCATCGTCGGGCAGCCGCCTGGCCCTACCAGAGCCCCACGTCGACGCCGTAATAGCAATTGGCCGCGCCGCAGCCGTAGATCCGGATATCCAGGCGATAGGTGCCGCCCGCCTCGGCATCAAAATAAACCTCGGCGTTGGCGGCGGCCAGGTCGGGATACGCATTGACGGCCGTATCGCTGGCGACGAGCGTGCCGGCCGGGTCATAGAGCAGCAGATCGATGTCGGTGCAGTCCTGGTCGTACACCGCGATAAACAGGTACCCGAAATCGAATTGCAGATCGATGTAGTGGGACGCCGTTCCGCCCGCCTCGGCCGTACCATAAAAGCTGGTCCAGTAGTCCAGCCACCAGCATTCGGCGTATTCGCACAGCACGTCGAGCTGGTCGGCCACATACTGCTCGTATTCGTTCTGGTCCTGGGCCGCCGTTTCGGACGTGACGGCGCAACCCGAACCAAGAACCAGCGCGAACATCAGAAGGGCCAGCCCTCCGGACGTGCGCCCGGGCTTCGCCACCCGGCCGCCGTTGCGCGGCCGCCACCGAAGCCGGTATTGCGGAGAAGCGACGGCACTGATTGTCGCCATCGCGGCCACCGCGTTGCGACCAATCAGCATTGCAAGCCATCCGCCGGGTGCAAGATTCCGGAACTGTCAACGCCGGAGTAAAAATGCATCGGTGCGCCGGAGTAAAAGTGCATCACGGCTGATGGCAGGAAG
>JAQBXG010000165.1 GCA_027625125.1 Pseudomonadota bacterium | reverse complement strand
GCGGGCGAAGCCGGCGCCGCGGCGAATATCGCCCAGGGAACGCCTGCATCCATGCGTGTCCCCGGAGCGCCCTTCTCGGGATACGGCAAGCCGTCCCGTCACGAGCACGAAGTCGCGCGCGAGTTCGCGCTGAGCGACCGCCGGGAAGGGACCGGGTCCTCCCGGACGCCGCACCATCTGCTGGCTGGAACGATCACCCCGAACGGGCTTCATTTCGAGCGCCACCACGCCGGCGTTCCGGACCTCGGCCCCGGCACCTGGCAACTGCTGATCCACGGCATGGTCGCCCGGCCCCTGGTGTTCAAGCTCGACGACCTGCACCGCTACCCAATGGAAACGCACGTCCGGTTCGTGGAGTGCACCGGGAACAGCGGCGGGCTCACAGCCGACGAACCCGCGGAGACGACCGCGGGCGGGATCCACGGGCTGCTCTCTTGCAGTGAATGGACCGGCATCCGCCTTGCCGTACTTCTGGAGGAGGCGGGAGTCGATCCTGCGGCGGGATGGATCCTGGCGGAGGGTGCGGATGCCGCCGGGATGAGCCGCAGCGTGCCACTCGAGAAGTGTTGGGACGACGCCATTCTGGCCCTCTATCAAAACGGCGAGGCGATCCGCCCCGAGCAAGGGTATCCGGCGCGGCTGTTGCTCCCGGGCTACGAGGGCAACATGAACGTGAAGTGGCTCCACCGCATCAAGGTCACCGCCGGGCCCTCGTACACCAGGGACGAGACGTCGAAGTACACCGACTTGCTCCCGTCGGGGCGGGCGCTGATGTTCACGTTCGACGTCGGGGCCAAGTCGTTCATCACCCAGCCGTCGATGGGGTACCCGTTGCCGGGGCACGGCCTTTACGAGATCACCGGACTGGCGTGGTCGGGACACGGGCGTGTCGCGAAGGTCGAGGTTTCCGCGGACGCCGGCGAAACGTGGGCAGAGGCGGCGCTCGGGGAGCCGGTCCTGCCGAAGGCGCTGACCCGGTTTCGCATACCCTGGCGATGGGACGGTCAGGTATCGGCGCTGACCAGCCGCGCGACCGACGAGAAGGGCAACACCCAGCCGACTCGCGACGAGTGGCTATCGCTTTACGGCGAGCGGCAGTTCTACCACTACAACGGCTACCAGGTGTGGGGCGTCGACCGCGACGGATCCGTCTGGAACATCTATGTCTAGACTCCTGCTGGGAATCACCGCCCTGTCGGTGGCCGTCGCGGTGGTCGCCATACTGTGGGGCGCGGGTCTCTTGCCCCGCGCCAGCGGATCGGCCGCGTTTCCCGCGGGGCCGGGGCTTGGCCGTGACGCACCGCAAGAGCTGGTTGCGGCCCTCGACATCAGCATCGCCCCGGACGGGGCTGGATTGCCACCCGGTCAGGGCACCTCGCAGGACGGTATCCGCACCTACGGCCAGGTGTGCGCCGCCTGCCACGGCAATCGCGGCCGGGGCGGCATGGGCGGGCGGCTGACCGGCGGCATCGGAACCATCAACTCCGACGATCCGATCAGGACCGTCAACAGCTACTGGCCGTACGCGACGACCCTGTTCGACTACATCCGCCGTGCGATGCCGTTGGGCGCGCCGCAGACCCTGACGGACGACCAGGTGTATGGGCTCGTGGCCTTCCTGCTGTCCGTGGACCGGATCGTGGAGCCGGGCGAAGTCGTGAACGCCGAGACGCTGCCGAGAATCCGCATGCCCAATCGCAACGGCTTCGTGGAATGGTGGCCGGACCCACCGGTGAACTAGTGGTACGAATCCAGCGCTTCGTACCACGAGCCCGTTTGTAGATGGATCAAAGGTTCCAAACACTTGCATACGTTATGCAGTACGTTGTGCAGTACGTCCGTAACCATTGCCGGCATCCAGTGTTTGGTTTGATCCACTCGCCGGCCGCCCTAAGCAACCTGCACCGAAAGCGGTAGATCCACCCGCACGATCAGCCCGCCGCCGTCGCGGGGCAGGAACCGGATATCGCCACCGTGGCCGCGAATGACCGACCGCGCGGTCGTCAGCCCCAACCCCATGCCGCCGGTTTCGCGGCTTCGCGACGTCTCGATGCGATAGAACGGCGCGAACACGCGCTCCTGCATGTTGTCGGGGATGCCGGGGCCGCGGTCGGCGACCGTCACCGTCACGCTGCCGTCGTCGCCGCGCAATCCGACTTCTGCGCCGCCGCCGTATCGAATCGCGTTTTCGACCAGATTCGCGAACGCGCGTCGCAATGCGATCGGCCGACCCTCGAACGCCATCCGGTCCGGTCCGACATAGCGGACGTCGCCGCCGGCGTCGGCGCGGCTGTCGCAAATACTCTGCAACAGCGCGGCGATATCGACCATCGCACGCGGTTCTGAAACCGCTTCGTCCCGCGCAAAGCTCAGGCTGGATTCTAGCATCGCCTGCATTTCGTCCAGGTCGGCGGTGGCCTTGGCCCGTTGCTCCGCGTCTTCGATAAACTCGGCTCTGAGCTTCAGGCGCGTCAGCACGGTCCTCAGATCGTGGGAAATTGCCGCCAGCATCATCGTCCGGTCGTCCACATAGCGCCGTAGCCGCTCTTGCATGCGATTGAATGCGCGCGTGGCGCTGCGAACCTCGCGCGACCCGCCCTCGGGCAGCGGCGGCGCGGTCAGATCGCGGCCGAATCGGTCCGCCGCCTCGGCAAAGCGCGCCAGCGGCCTCGCCGTGCGCTGCGCGGCCCACAGGACCAACGCCAGCACCAGCATCGTCACGACAATCCACGCGCCGACCCGTAATGTCTCGTTCGGGTCCTCCGGTTCCGCGCGTGCGCTGAACACAAGCCAGCCGCCGCCCGCGACGGGCAGCGAAATCAGCGTGCCGCGGCCGCGCGGCGTATCCATGGTCCAGATGCCGAATGGCCTGTCCCCTAGAACCTCCAGCCGATCGTGGATTTCCTGCGCCACGCGGTCGCCGCTTTGGCGCGGCAACGGCGGTGGCGTCACCCGCAGACCGACTTCGAAATACCGGGTATTCACCGCGCGCAGCAGTGCGCGCCGTTCCGGCATCGTCGCCGCCTCATACAGCTCGACGACGCTGATGACCCGTTGCGCGATCGCGTCGGCGACAATGGCCGAACGCCCGATCGTGCGGTCATACACATAGAACCCGACCTGAATCCCCTGGACGACCAGCAACGCGACCAGAACGATCAGCAGGATGCGGCCCTGCAAACTGCCGGGCCAGAACCGGTCGCGAACGGGCCGCTCGTCCGGGGCGGGGGTCGCCGTCACGAGTCCGAGACCTCGGCGGCAAACAGATAGCCGCCGCCGCGCACGGTCTTGATTCGCGTGGGGTCGGCGGGATCGGTTTCGATCTTGCGCCGCAACCGGCTGATCTGCACATCGATGCTGCGGTCGAACGGAATCGATTCGCGGCCGCGGGTGATGTCCAGAAGCTGGTCCCGCGTCAGCACCCGGTGGGGCCGCTCCGCCAGCGCCAGCAACAGGTCGAATTCGCCGGATGTCAGCGGCACCAGGCCGCCGTCCGGCCGGAACAGTTCGCGGCGCACGGTGTGGATGCGCCAGCCGTCGAAGGTCAAGACCCGCGCCACGATCGCGCTGCCGCGCGGGCCTTCGGATTCCGCGCGCCGAAGCACCGCGCGCACGCGGGCCAGCAATTCGCGCGGATTGAACGGCTTGGGGATGTAGTCGTCGGCCCCCATCTCCAGCCCGATGATGCGGTCGGTATCCTCGCCCATCGCGGTCAGCATGATGACCGGAAGGTTGGACGATGACCGCACCCACCGGCACAGCGACAATCCGTCCTCGCCGGGCAGCATCAGATCCAGCACGATCAGATCGAACCGGCCGGTGTCCATCGCCCGGCGCATTTCGCGGCCGTCGGCGGCCGTCGTGACGCGAAACCCGTGCTTGCGCAGAAATCTCTGCACCAGGTCGCGAATCTCGCGATCGTCGTCGACCACCAGGATATGCGGTTTGGTGTCCATGCCGTCCAGAATATGGCGGC
>JAQBXG010000164.1 GCA_027625125.1 Pseudomonadota bacterium | reverse complement strand
CTGGTGTTCGCCGACGGAAACCCGGAGTCGGGCCTGATGCTGATCGGCGAGGCCCCGGGCGGCGACGAGGACCTGGTCGGCAGGCCGTTTGTCGGCCCGGCCGGCAAGCTGCTGGACCGGATGCTGGCGGCGATCGGCCGTGACCGCGCGAGCGCCTATATTACCAACATCGTGCCGTGGCGGCCGCCGGGAAACCGCAATCCTTCGACGGGCGAGGTCGCAGTGTGCCTGCCGTTTCTGCACCGCCATATCGAACTGGCGGCGCCGCGGGTGCTGGTGCTGGTCGGCGGCGTGCCGGCCGGCGCGTTGCTGGAGACGAGCCAGGGCATCACCCGCCTCCGCGGGCGGTGGCAGTCAGTCCATAGCGGCGGCGACGACGGCGGCCGGGAAATCCCGGTGATGCCGATCTTTCATCCCGCGTACCTGTTGCGCTCGCCGGCCAAGAAGAAAGAGACGTGGCGGGACCTGCTGGCGATCCGGCGGCGCATGGCGGACGCGGAGCAGTTGCCGGGAATCGCAGGAATCGGATAGTTTGACGCCGATCGCCCCACCGCCGGAGGCCTGACGTGGGAATTGCCGGGATGCTGCCGCCGCTTGCGCGGCAGTTTTGCATTGCGTGCGCGCTGGCGGCCGGACTGGCGCTGCCCGCCGCCGCCCAGCAACTGGTCGCCCCCGGGGGGGCGATCCCGGCGGAGCTGTCGGCCGCCGACATCGCCCGCTATCGCCAGATTTTCGCGGTGCAGGACGGCGGCCGGTGGGCCGAGGCCGACGCGCTGATCGCCGCGCTGGAGAACCCGATCCTGATGGGGCATGTGCGCTTTCAGCGCCTGATGCACCCGACCGACTATCGATCGCCGTATGCCGAATTGCGCGGCTGGCTGGCCGAGTGGGCCGACCAGCCCGACGCCGACCGCATCCATGCGCTGGCATTGCGCCGCAAACCCGGCGGCGCCCCGGCCCCGCGCAGCCCGGCGAAACCGGAGGTCGGCGGCATATGGAGCCTCCATGCGGCGGAGGAGCCGCGGCGACCCGCCGCGCCGCCGACGTACCGACCGTCGCGGTCGGCCGGCGACGCAAGGCGGGTGCGAAACGCATGGGCCCACGTGCGCGGGCATTTTCGCCAGGGCGACGTGGCGGCGGCGCTGGCCGACCTGGACCACGGCGTGGTTATCAACACCGTGTTCGACGCCACCGAGCGCGCGATGCTGATCGCCGAAATCGCCCAGGCGGCGTTCCAGACCGGCGACGACGCTCTGGCGCTGGAAATGGCCGAACAGGTGGCCGACGACGTGCGCCGCTGGGCGCCGAAGGTGGACTGGACGGCCGGATTGGCGGCCTGGAACCTGGGGCAGTACGAAGTGGCCCGGGGGCACTTCGAGATCGCCGCCGGGTCGGAGACGCTTGCCAGCCGCGAACTGGCCGGGGCGGCGTTCTGGGCCGCGCGGGCGAGCCTGGCGACCCGCCAGCCGGAGAATGTCGTGCCGTGGTTGCAGCGGGCGGCGGCGGATCACCATTCGCTGTACGGGCAACTGGCGGCGCGGCAACTGGGCATCGGCTCGGCAATCGATTTCGCGTTGCCGACGCTGACGCCGGAACAGATCGCGGTGGCGCGGAACATTCCGGCGCTCAGGCGTGCGATCGCGTTGTCACAGATCGGCCAGGACATCATGGCCGACCGCGAGATGCGGGCGCTGTATGCGGCCGGCGGCATCGGCATGGCGCCGGTGCTGTTGGCGGCGGCGACCGAACACGGCATGGCCTCGGCGGCGCTCAGGATCGGCCGGGTGCTGTGGAATTATGCCGGGATCGAGGTGGCGGCGGCGCTGTATCCGCTGGCGCCGTGGACGCCGGAAGGCGGATTCGCCGTCGATCGCGCGTTGTTGCATGCATTCATGCGCCAGGAATCGGCATTCAACATTCGCGCGTTGAGCGTCGACGGCGCGCGCGGGTTGATGCAGTTGCTGCCTTCGACCGCAAGTTTCGTCGCCGGCGACCGCAGCCTGATGCAACAAAACCGCGGGCGGCTGTTTCTGCCGGAATTCAATCTGGAGCTGGGACAACGGTATCTGCGGCACCTGCTGGAGACCGACGATTTGCGCGACAACCTGTTGCTGGTGGTCGCGGCCTATAACGGCGGCCCCGGCAATCTGGCGAAATGGACGCGGGCGATGGGCAACCTGGACGACCCGCTGATGTTTTTGGAGAAGGTGCCGGTGCGGGAGACGCGCGAGTTCGTCGAGGTCGTGATCGCCAACCTGTGGATCTATCGCGCCCGCATGGGACAGGAATCGCCGTCGCTGGATTCGTTGGCGGCGAACACGTGGCCCGTTTACCGATCGGTGGACGGCCTGATCCAGACGGCCCGGGCGGGCGACGCCGCGCCGCGCCGCGACCACACGGTGTTCGTGGATGCCCGGGCGAATTGACGACAGCAAGGCGTTCGTGCCGGTGCGGATCGCCGTCGTCACGGTTTCGGACACGCGCACGCCGGACAATGACACCTCCGGCGACGTGCTGGTGGAGCGGTTGCAGAAGGCCGGCCACGAACTGGCCCACCGCAGCATCGTCAAGGACGACCCCGACGCGATTGTAGCACTGCTGAAGACGCTGATCGCCGACGCGGCGGTGGACGTGGTGGTGACGACCGGCGGCACCGGCGTCACCGGCCGCGACGTGACGCCGGAGGCGTTCGACCGCGTCTGCGAAAAGCGCATCGAGGGATTCGGCGAGCTGTTCCGGATGCTAAGCTATCAGAAGGTCGGCACCTCGGCGCTGCAATCGCGCGCCACCGCCGGGGTCGCCGACGGCACCTATTTGTTCGCGGTGCCGGGTTCGCCGGGGGCGTGCAAAGATGCGTGGGACGGAATCCTGGCCCATCAACTGGATAGCCGCCACCGCCCGTGCAACTTCGTCGAGCTGATGCCGCGGCTGAGGGAACACCTGGCCCACTGACCGGCGGCCCGGCGTAGACTGCCCCCTTGGCCAACAGCGAAAGGGGGCGACCGATGGCGCTTAGTGCTTTGGAGACGACAACCGCCGACGTGCTGGCGGTTCGCATTCTGTTGGGACAATTGATCGTGCGCATCGCCGCCGGCAGCGAGGACGCCGCCGCGGTGCTGGAGGTGATGAAGGAAGGGTCGTTGCAGACCGCCGGCAACGCGCGGCTGCGCGGGCTGAGTGATGACCTGGTGGAGGAATTGCGCGACCACCTGAGAGGCTCGATCGAGCGGTTCTTCGACGCGATGAAAATCATCGAGCCGGCGAACAAGGGCTAGAGATCGCCGCGACGATCGACCCCGGCGGCGATGACGTTGCGGACGCCGTCGCGGGCGCCGTCGATGATCTGTTGCACGCGCTTTGTTCGCGTGGTGGGCCGCTTGCCGCGCAGGATCCAGCGGTAGAGCATCTTTTTGGTCGACGGCGGGTACGATTCGAACGCCGCCCGGGCCTTGGCGTTCTTCTTCAGCCCCAGCGCCGCCCGCAATTCTTCCGGCATGTCGGGATTGGCCGGGATGCCGTCGTCGTGGGTCGGCTTTTTCAGGCCCTGGCGATAGAACTTCAGCCCTTCGGGTTGCATGCGTCCGGCCTTCACCAGTTGTTTTGCGTAGGTGAGGGTGTTGTCGCTCCATTTGCTGTTGCCGGTGCGGCGGGAAAAGTGGCGAATGTAGCGGTCATCGTCGAGACGCTTGATCGTCGTATCGATCCAGCCCCAGCAGATGGCCTCGTCGATCAGTTGCCGGTGGGTCGGCGCATCGACGCCGGTATGGCGTTTGTGCAGCGCCAGCGCGACCTTTGATTCCATGGCGTGGTTCGCCGCGAGCCATTTGCCGAAGTCTTCGGCGGAATGCACCGTCAGTGTCTGCACAGGTCGCGGTCCCGGGGCCTTGCGGATTGGAGCCGCGCAGTCTGGACCAGCCGGGGGAGGCGCGTCCAACCGGTGCGCCGGGTCCATTCGTTCTTGCATTGTTCTTGCTTTGTTCTTGCTGCGGTGATAGCGTGACGGGATGGACGCGGAAGCGCGGATGCGGGAGAAC
>JAQBXG010000163.1 GCA_027625125.1 Pseudomonadota bacterium | reverse complement strand
GCGCAGGTGCTGCCGCCGTCGCTGTCCCGTGGCCAGGACGTGCTGGCGCAGACGTTCGCGCAAATGCTCGCCCAGTCCCGCGATACCGTCACCGTGATGACGCCGCTATCCCCCAGCGCCCCCGATATTGCCGCGCTGCCGGCGGCGCCGATGGCCGCCGTCGCGGATCCGGAGGCGTTCGCCGCCGTTGAACGGGCGTTGGGCGTCGCGCCTGCGGCGGGTCGGGCGCCGATGGCGCCGATGGTTGCGGCCGGAGCGCCGCAGACGGTGCGCTTTGCCCACGATTCCGCCGCCCTCAATGCCGAGGCGCGCGCGCGCATCGCCGAAGTCGCGGCGCGCTACAAGGAAGTCGGCGGCCGCGTCCGCATCGTCGGCCATGCGTCGTCCTACACGCGCGACATGAACCTTGCCGAACACATGCTGGCCAATTTCCTGGTGTCGGCTGACCGCGCGCGCGCCGTCGCAGACGAACTGATGCGCCAGGGGGTCGCGCCAGAAGCGCTGATCGTCGATGCGGTCGGCGATTCGCAGCCGTTGGTGACCGAAGCGATGCCCGCCGGCCAGGCCGCCAACCGGCGCGTCGAAATCTTCTTCGGCGCCTGACGCCGCGGCATCGCCCGCGTCGCCGCGCGGGCAGGGCTATGGACTTCCACCGCATCAAACAGCTTCCCCCGTACGTCTTCGCCGAAGTCAACGCGATGAAAGCGAAGGCGCGTGCGGCGGGCGCCGACATCATCGACTTCGGCATGGGCAATCCCGATTCGCCGACTCCGCAGCATATTGTCGACAAGTTGGTGGAGGCGGTGCGGAATCCGCGCACCCACCGCTATTCGATGTCTCGCGGTATCCCCGGCTTGCGCCGCGCCCACGCGGCGTATTACGGCCGCCGTTTCGGCGTCGAGATCGATCCCGAGACGGAAACCGTCGTCACCCTTGGGTCCAAGGAAGGACTGGCCAATCTTGCGTCGGCGATGACCGCGCCCGGCGATGTCATCCTGGTGCCCAATCCCAGCTATCCGATTCATCCATACGGATTCATCATCGCCGGCGCGGAGTTGCGTCCGGTGCCGCAGGGACCGGGGCGCGACTTCCTCGCCGGATTCAAGCAGGCGGTGGAAAGCAGCGCGTGGCCGCCGGCGGCGGTCGTGCTGAACTATCCGTCCAATCCGACCGCCCAGGTCGTCGACCTTGATTTCTATGGCGAGATTGTCGACTTCTGCCGCCACCACAACATCTTCATCCTTTCCGATCTCGCCTATGCCGAGATATATTTCAACGATCCGCCGCCGTCGATCTTGCAGGTAAAGGGCGCCCGCGATATCGCCATCGAGTTTACGTCGGCCAGCAAGACCTATTCGATGCCCGGCTGGCGCATCGGCTTTGCGGCCGGCAACCGCGAGCTGGTTCATGCGCTGACCCGCATCAAGTCGTATCTGGATTACGGCGCCTTCACGCCGATCCAGATCGCCGCGACCGCGGCGTTGAACGGCCCCCAGGATTGCGTCGCCGACGCTCGGGCGCTGTACCGCCGCCGCCGCGACGTGCTGGTGCAGGCGATGGGGGCGGCCGGGTGGGAGATTCCACCGCCGGCGGCGACGATGTTTGCGTGGGCGCCGATCCCGAAGGCATGGCGGGACATGGGTTCGCTGGAGTTTTCGAAACAGCTGCTGGCGCACGCCGAGGTCGCGGTGTCGCCGGGCATCGGGTTCGGCGAATACGGCGAAGGCTACGTACGTATCGCGCTGGTCGAAAACGAACAGCGGATTCGCCAGGCGGCGCGCTCGGTGCGCCGCTTTCTGGCCGCGCCGCCGGCGATGTCCGGCGGCAACGCGCAACGGGCTGTTGTGCAATGACGGCGCTCCGGGTCGGCATCGCCGGACTGGGGACCGTCGGCGGCGGCGTCGTCAAGCTGCTGGCGGAACACGCGGATCTGCACGCGGCCCGAGCCGGTCGCGGCCTCCGCCTTGCGGCGGCATCGGCGCTCGAAATGCCGCGTGCGCTTGCACCGTTGCTGAAAAACGCGGTGTGGCACGGTGATGCGCTGGACCTTGCGGCATCGCCGGAGGTTGACGTGGTCGTTGAGCTGATCGGCGGCGAGGAGGGGATCGCCCGCAAGGTCGTCGAGAAGGCGTTGCAATCCGGCAAGTCGGTCGTCACCGCAAACAAGGCGCTGATCGCCCACCACGGCAACGAACTCGCAAAGGCGGCCGAGGACAACGGCGCTAGCCTGCTGTTCGAGGCGGCGGTCGCCGGCGGCGTTCCGATCCTGAAAGCAATGCGCGAGGGCCTGGCGGCCAACCGTTTTGTTCGCGTGTATGGAATCCTGAACGGCACCTGCAACTACATCCTGACCGAGATGGAACAGACCGGCCGCGACTTCGACGAGGTGCTGGCGGAAGCGCAGGCGAGGGGCTACGCCGAGGCGAACCCGTCGACGGATGTGGACGGATTCGACGCCGCCCACAAACTCGCGATCCTGACGGCGGTGGCGTTCGGTTGTCCGGTCAATTTTTCCGCCGTATTCGTCGAGGGTATTCGCGCGGTCAGCGCGTTGGACATCGAATTCGCCCGCGAGCTCGGTTATCGCATCAAGCTGTTGGGGATCACCGGCCGCGGCAAGGCCGGGATCGAGCAGCGCGTACATCCCTGCATGGTGTGGGCCGACACGCCGATCGCGCAGGTCAGCGGGGTTCTGAATGCGGTCGTTGCCGAGGGCGATTTCGTCGGCCAGACGGTGTTCGAGGGCGCCGGCGCCGGCGAGCGGCCCACCGCGTCGGCGGTGGTCGGCGACCTGATCGATCTCGCACGCGGCCGCGCCGCGCCGCCGTTTGCGGTGCCGGTATCGGAACTGGTTGCGCTGCCGGCGCAGTCGATGGCGGATCGCACCGGCGCGTATTACGTGCGCCTGATCGTGCGCGACCAGCCCGGCGTGCTGGCCGACGCGGCGGAGGTCTTCGCCGCGGCCGGGGTGTCGATCGAATCGGTGCTGCAACGGGGCCGCGACCCGAAGGCGACGGTGCCACTGATCCTGACCACCCACGCCACCACCGAAGCTGCGATGCGGCGGGTCCGTACCGCGCTTGCCGGCCTCGCGGCGGTGGTCGAGGAGCCGATGCTGATCCGCATCGAAAGCCTGTAGCCGCACCCGACATGGCGTCCGCGCCGCCGCCGTTTCTGGGCGTCGAGCGATCCCTCGGCGGGCGGCGCTGGCTGGCCCGCGCGGCCGACGACCGCGTTGCGGTGGCGCTGTCGCAGCAGCTGAACGTGCCGGAGATTCTGGGCCGCGTGCTGGCCGCGCGCGGGGTCACAACCGCGACCGCCGCGACCTGGCTGTCGCCGCGCCTGCGCGACGCGATGCCCGATCCGTCTTCGCTCCGCGACATGGACCGGGCGGCGGAACGCCTTGCCCGCGCCGTCCGCCACGGCGAAGGTATCGCGATCTTCGGCGACTACGACGTCGACGGCGCCACGTCGTCGGCGTTGCTCGCGCGGTTCCTGCGGGCGGTCGGCGCGGACGCCGAGGTCTATATCCCCGACCGCCGCCGTGAAGGATATGGCCCCAACACGCCGGCGATGCAGGCGCTCGCCACTCGCGCCGCGGTCATCGTCACGGTGGATTGCGGCACCGGCGCGGCCGAGCCGATCGCCGCCGCCGCCGAGGCCGGCGCCGACGTCATCGTCATCGATCATCATACGCCGGGGCCGGAACTGCCGCCGGCGTTCGCGGTGGTCAATCCGAACCGCCTCGACGAGGACGGCGCGTTGGGCAACCTGGCGGCCGTCGGGGTTGCGTTCCTGTTCGCCGTCGCCACCAGCCGCGCGTTGCGCGCCGCTGGATGGTACAATGCCGCCCGGCTCGAGCCAGACCTGCTGCGATGGCTGGACCTGGTCGCGCTTGGGACCGTCTGTGATGTCGTGCCGCTGACCGGCCTCAACCGCGCGCTTGTCGCCCAGGGCCTGAAGGTGATGGCGACGCGGGGCAACGCCGGGCTGGCGGCGCTCGCCGACGCGGCCCGCATGAACGCGGCCCCGGGGGCGTACCACGCCGGG
>JAQBXG010000162.1 GCA_027625125.1 Pseudomonadota bacterium | reverse complement strand
TTTGCTCCGGCGCTTACACCCCCCGCGGGGGGCCTTCCTGCCATCAGCCGTGATGCACTTTTACTCCGGCGCACCGATGCATTTTTACTCCGGCGTTGACATTCAGGACTGTTGAACCGCCGCCGGTTCGCGGTCGCCGGGATCAGACCGCGAACGACGACCCGCAACTGCACGATGACGTGGCGTTGGGATTGCCGATCGTGAACTGGGCGCCGATCATCTGCTCAACAAAATCGATGCGGGAGCCGGCCAGGTACATCAGCGACATCGGATCGATGGCGACGCGGGCGCCGTCGCGCTCGATCACCTCGTCGCCGTCGGCGACCTCGTCGACCGAAAACGCGTATTGGAACCCCGAGCAGCCGCCGCCGCTCACCGATACCCGGAAGGCGGCGTTCGGCCGCTCGTCCTTGCCGACCAGATGGGCGATGCGGTTCGCCGCGCCGTCCGAGAGCGAAACCGGGGGTTCAGTGTTGTCACGCATGCGGAGATCCTACCACAAGCCGCGCCCCATATGGAGCGGTGCGGCCAAATGTCGCCACAACGTCTATTTATGCACCCCGGCGCAGTTGTCAAATCACCGCCGCGGGATCGACGTTGCTCAAGACCCGGCGCGGCGCTAGGTTCCGGCCATGTCGAGGCCCGGGACCGCACCGCTCGAGTCTCCGGCTCCGTATGCCAGCCGCCCGTCCGAAAGCCGGGGACGCCGGACCCCGGAGCCGCCGAGTCCGACCCGCACCGAATTTCAGCGCGACCGGGATCGCGTGATCCATTGCACCGCGTTCCGGCGCTTGCAGCACAAGACCCAGGTGTTCGTGTACAACGTCGGCGACCATTACCGCACCCGCCTGACCCACACGCTGGAGGTCGCGCAGATTGCCCGGTCGGCGGCGCGGGCGCTGGGCCTGGACGAAGACCTCGCCGAGGCCCTGGCGCTGGCCCACGATCTGGGGCATCCGCCGTTCGGACACGCCGGCGAGGATGCCTTGAACGCGGAAATGGCGGACTTCGGCGGGTTTGATCACAACGCCCAGACGTTGCGGGTCGTCACCAGCCTGGAGCGCCGGTACGCGGCCTTCGACGGCCTGAACCTGACCTGGGAGGCGCTTGAGGGCATGGCGAAGCACAACGGTCCGCTGACTGGCCCCCGCGCGGCCGGTCCGGTTTCGGCGGCGGTAGCCGGGGTCGCCGACCGTTTCGCTCTTGAGCCGCAGACGTTCGCCGGGCCGGAGGCGCAGATCGCGTCACTGGCCGACGACATCGCCTATATCAACCACGACATCGACGACGGCGTCCGCGCCGACCTGTTCCCGCTGGAGGCGCTGGCGGACATGGCGCTGGTGGCGCCGGTGCTGCGCGAGGTCGGCGACTCCGGCGGCGAGCCGCAGCGCCGGGTCCACGAAACCATCCGCCGCCTGATCGATCGCATGCTGGGGGACATGGTCGCCGAAACCCGCCGCCGCGCCGCCGACGCATCGCCCCAAAGCGCCGCCGACGTGCGGGCGATGGACCATGCCCTGGTCGCGTTTTCGCCGGAAATGTCCGACGGCGTGCGGGAGCTGCGGCGGTTTCTGTTCGACAACATGTACCGCCATCCGGATATTCTTGCCCGTGCCGGCGATGGTGCGGCGATGGTCACCGACCTGTTCCGCCGCTTTACGCGCGATCCCGGGATGCTGCCCGACGAGTGGCAGGCCCGCGACGACAGCGAGACGCCCGCCGCATCGCGGATTTCATCGCCGGCATGACCGATCGCTTCGCCGCGCAGCAACACCGGTCGCTGTCCGCCGCCGGGTAAGCAGCAAACCATGAATTATTTTCATACGTTACGCGAGCGTATTCGCGTGGAGCTCGCGCTTCTCGCGGAGGCCGGGGCGCTGCCGAAGGGGCTGGAGTTCGGCGGCATCGCCGTGGATCCGCCACGGGAATCGAACCACGGCGACGTCGCGACGAACGCCGCGCTGGTGCTGGCGAAGCCCGCCGGCATGGCGCCGCAGAAGATCGCCGCGTTGCTGGCGGAGCCGATGGGGGCGCACGCCGATACCGAACGGGCGGAGGTGGCCGGGCCGGGGTTCCTGAACCTGACGTTCCGCGATTCGTTCTGGCACAAGCGGCTGGCCGAGGCGCTGGCGGCCAGGGACGACTTTGGCCGCATCCGCGACGGCGGCGGGGGCCGGGTCAACGTCGAGTACGTCTCGGCCAATCCGACCGGGCCGATGCATGTCGGCCATGCCCGCGGGGCGGTGTTCGGCGATGCGCTGGCTTCGGTGTTGACGTTCGCCGGCGCCGACGTGACCAGCGAGTTCTTCATCAACGACGCCGGGGCCCAGGTCGAGGCGCTGGCGCGCTCGACGCACCTGCGCTATCGCCAGGCCCTGGGCCACGAAATCGGCGAGATTCCGGCCGGCATGTACCCAGGCGACTATCTTGTGCCGGTTGGTCAGCAATTGGCCGCAACATACGGAAAAACTTACGAGAACGCCCCGGAGGCGGAATGGCGGGACGCATTCGGCGACGCGGCCGTGGCGGCGATGATGCGGGAGATCCGCGGCGACCTCGACGCCCTGGGGGTGCGCCATGACGTATTCACCTCGGAGAGCGAATTGGTCGCCGCGGGCAAGGTCGACGACACCCTGTCGACGCTGCGCGGCAAGGGCCTGATCTACGAAGGCGTGCTGGAGCCGCCGAAGGGCAAGGAGCCGGAGGACTGGGAGCCGCGTGAACAGACGCTGTTCCGATCCACCGACTTCGGCGACGATATCGACCGTCCGGTCCGCAAGTCCGACGGATCGTGGACGTATTTCGCCACCGACACGGCCTATCACGCCGACAAGATCGCACGCGGTTTCGACACCCTGATCAACGTCTGGGGGGCCGACCACGGCGGCTATATCAAGCGCATGCGGGCAGTGGTCGAGGCGCTGTCCGGCGGCGAGGTGGCGCTGGATGTGCAGTTGTGCCAGCTGGTGCGGCTGATGCGCCGCGGCCAGCCGGTCAAGATGTCGAAGCGGGCCGGGGAGTTCGTCACCTTGCGGGACGTCACCGACGAAGTGGGCAAGGATGTCGTCCGCTTCATCATGCTGACGCGCCGCAACGACGCGCCGCTGGATTTCGACTTTGCGACGGTAACCGAGCAATCCCGCGACAATCCGGTGTTCTATGTGCAGTACGCGCACGCCCGTTGCCGTTCGGTGTTGCGGAACGCGGCGACGGAGCTGCCGGCGCTGGACCTGTCGCCGGCGGCGCTGGCGGACGCCGACCTCGGCTGCTTGACCCACCCCGACGAGATTGCTTTGATCAAGTCCCTCGCGGGTTGGCCCCGGGTGGTCGAGGCCGCGGCAGAGGCGCACGAACCGCATCGGATTGCCTTCTACCTGCGGGAACTGGCCGCCTGTTTCCATACCCTGTGGACGCGTGGAAAAGAGGACGCCACGCTGCGATTCCTGATCCCCGGCGACGAAGCCCGGACCGCCGCGCGACTGGCGCTGGTGTCGGGCTGTGCGTCGGGCCTTGCCGTCGGGCTGCGGATCATCGGCGTGACGCCGGCCGAGGAGTTGCGCTGAATGGCCGCCGGTACCGATCCCGATCTGGACCCGCCGCCGGAGTATTTGCGGCGTGGCCCGCCGAGTCCGTATGGCGACGGCGACGGAACCGGCTTTTGGCGCCGGGCGTTGCCGGTCTTTATCGCGGTGGTGACGTTGGGGGCGTTCGCCGGCGGGGTCTGGTTCGCCTATGCGCATGGCGTTCGCCAAGGGTTGCGGCTGACGCCGCCGCTGGTGCAGGCCGAATCCGGGCCGGTCAAGGTCGTACCGAAGGACCCGGGCGGGATCGAGGTCCCGAACCAGGACCGTGAGGTTTTCGACATGCTCGAAGGCGGCAACCCAGAGCCGCGGATCGAACAATTGTTGCCGCAGCCGGAGACGCCGCTGGACTTGCCGCCGCCGGAACCGGAACCGCAGCCCGGGCGGCAGGTGGAGGCCGAACCGCTGCCGACGCCTGCGGCCGCGGAACCGCAGCCGGCCGCGCCGGAAGCGCTCGCGGCGCCGGGATCTGTGCCGGTGCGGGTCGCGGA
>JAQBXG010000161.1 GCA_027625125.1 Pseudomonadota bacterium | reverse complement strand
CCGCACCCGCAGCGCCCGCACCCGTAGCGGCCACTCCCGCGGCGGTGCCGCCGGCGGCGCCGGCGGATGTCGCCGCCCTTGCCGGTGGCCGCGCCCCCGAAATCTTCGGGGCCGAAACTGCCGATGTCCGGGTCGTGATTCTGGCCCGCGAGGACAGCTGGGTGCAGATAACCGGCGCGGCCGGCGAGCTTCTGCTGACCCGGATTCTGCGCGCCGGCGACATCTACCGTGCGCCGGACCGCGACGACCTGATGCTGATGACCGGCAATGCCGGCGCGCTCGAGATCACCGTCGATGGCACGGTGGTGCCGTCGCTGGGGCCGATCGGCACGGTCCGCCGCAACGTCTCGCTGGCCGCCGATCGACTGCTTGCCGGCAACGCCGTCGACCGCTAGACCCCGGCCCCTTGCGCAGGCAGTGGCTTCAGCGCATGGTGCGCTTGGCCCTGACTCGCCAACCGCAGCACCATTCGGCCCCTTTCCGCCGCCATGAGCGTCCGTCCCTATCGTGACATTCCGCGCCGCATGACGCGCCAGATCCGCGTCGGCGACGTGGTGGTCGGTGGCGGCGCGCCGATCTCGGTGCAGTCGATGACGAATACCCGCACCGACGACGCGGGCGCGACATCGGCCCAGGTCGCGGAACTTGCCGAGGCGGGCGCGGACATCGTTCGCGTTTCGTGCCCCGATCCGGCGTCGACCGCGGCGCTGGCGACAATCGTCCGCGATGCGCCGGTACCGATCGTCGCCGACATTCATTTTCATTACCAGCGCGCGATCGAGGCGGCGGACGCCGGCGCCGCGTGCCTGCGCTTCAACCCCGGCAACATCGGCAACGACAGCCGCGTGGCCGAAGTCGTCCGGGCAGCCCGCGCCAATGGCTGCGCGATCCGCATCGGCGTCAACGCCGGCTCGCTCGAACGGTCGCTGTTGGAGAAATACGGCTCGCCCTGTCCCGAGGCGCTGGTGGAAAGCGCGTTGCGCCATGCCGCGGTGCTCGATGCCCACGGATTCGCGGACTACAAGATCAGCGTCAAGGCGTCGGACATGCTGCTGACCGCGGCCGCCTATCGCCAACTGGCGGCGGCAACCGATGCGCCGCTGCACCTCGGCGTCACCGAAGCCGGTGGCCGCCGCGCCGGCACGGTGAAATCGGCGCTCGGCATCGGCGCGCTGTTGTGGGACGGCATCGGCGACACCATTCGCGTGTCGCTGGCCGCCGATCCGGTCGAGGAGGTCCACGTCGCCAACGAGATTCTGAAGTCGTTGGGGTTGCGCCGCCGTGGCGTGACGATCATCGCCTGCCCGTCCTGCGCCCGCGAGGCGTTTCCGGTCATCGCGACGGTGGCCCAGCTCGAAGAACGCCTGGCGCATATCCGCACGCCGATCACGTTGTCGATCCTCGGCTGCGTCGTCAACGGACCCGGGGAGGCGCGAGACACGGACATCGGCGTAACCGGCGGCGGCCGCGGCACGCATCTCGTGTATGTTTCGGGGGTTGCCGGGCCGCGCCTCGGGGACTCGGAACTGGTCGATCGCATCGTCGCGATGGTCGAGCAAAAAGCGGGTGAAATCGAGTCCGGGGCGGCGTCCGCTGTTGCTCCGGCGCGCGCATTCGCCACCGCAGCGCACTAGCGGGGCCGCCATTGGCCAGGCTTCAACCCGTCCGGGGCACCCACGACCATTTGCCCGACGACATGCGGCGCTACCGCCATGTCGCCGATGTCGCCCGCGACTGGGCGGCGCGGTACGGCTGCGGCGAAATCGCCACGCCGATCTTCGAATTCACCGAGGTATTTCAGCGCACGCTCGGCGAGACCTCAGATGTCGTGACCAAGGAAATGTACACCTTCGTCGATCGCGGCGGCGACAGCATCACGCTCCGGCCCGAATTCACGGCCGGCATCATGCGGGCGATGATCTCTGGCGGCCTCGCGAACCAGATGCCGATGCGCCTGTTCGCGGCGGGGCCGATGTTCCGCTACGAACGCCCGCAAAAAGGCCGCCTGCGCCAGTTCCACCAGATCGATGTGGAGTTCCTCGGCATCAAAGACCCCGGCGCCGATGTCGAAGTCATCGCCCTCGCCGCCGACATTCTCGACGCCCTCGGGGTGCGCGGCCACACGGTCCTCGAACTCAACACCCTGGGCGACGCCGCCAGCCGCGACGCCTACCGCGAGCGCCTCGTTGCGTACTTCTCGGGCCATATCGACGCGCTGTCCGAAAACAGCCGCGCGCGGCTCGAACGCAATCCGCTTCGTATCCTCGACTCGAAAGACGCCGGTGACCGCAAACTCGTCGCCGGCGCGCCGCCGATGGCGGACGCCCTGAACGCCGCGTCGGCGGACTTTTTCGCACGGGTGCGCGACGGCCTCGACCGCCTCGGCATCGCCTATACGGTCAACGACCGCCTCGTGCGCGGCCTCGACTACTACACCCACACCGCGTTCGAATTCACCACCACCTCACTCGGGGCCCAGGGGGCGGTGATCGCCGGCGGCCGCTACGATGGCCTGTCGGTGGCGATGGGCGGCCCGCCGACGCCGGGTATCGGCTGGGCCGGGGGCATCGAACGCCTCGGCATGCTGCTCGATGCGCCGCCGCCATCCCCCCGGCCCATCGCCCTGGTGCCGCTGGGCGATGCGGCGGAGCAAATCGCGCTCCGGCTCGCGCATGATCTGCGCCGGGCGGCGTTCACCGTCGATCTCGGATTCTCCGGCAACCTGAAGGCGCGCATGAAGCGCGCCGACCGTGCCGCCGCCCGCGCCGCGGTCCTGATTGGCGACGACGAACTGGCCCGCAGCGCCGCGACGGTGCGCGACCTCGATACCGGCGACCAGCGGGAAGTTCCGCTCGCCTCGCTGGCGGGCGACCTCGCCCGCTTCCGGACCTGACCGATGGCCGAAATGCCTGACAGCAAGCTGGACGCGATCCTGGGCCGACATGCCGAACTCGAACAGCAACTGGCGACAATGGCCGGCGGCGGCGACGAATATATTCGCCTGTCGCGGGAATATGCCCAGGTGTCCCAGGTGGTCGAAACGATTCAGCGCTTTCGCGATGCCCGTCGTGAATTGTCCGGCATCCAGGAACTGCTGGCCGACCCCGTAACCGACGCCGACATGCGGGAACTCGCCGAGGCGGAACACGAAGCGGCGGAACGCAAGTTCGTGGAACTCGGCGAAGAGCTGCGCGTGCAATTGCTGCCCAGGGACGAGGCCGACGAGCGCAACGCCATTCTCGAAGTCCGCGCTGGCACCGGCGGCGAAGAGGCGGGGCTGTTCGCCGACGAGCTGTTTCGCATGTACCAGCGTTACGCCGAAATCCGCGGCTGGAAGTTCGAGCCGCTGTCCTATTCCGAAAAGGATTACGGCGGCATCAAGGAGGCGCAGGCGCTGGTGTCCGGTCCCGGCGTGTTTGCGCGCCTCAAGTTCGAGTCCGGCGTGCACCGGGTCCAGCGCGTACCCGCAACCGAATCGTCGGGAAGAATCCACACCAGCACCGCGACCGTGGCGGTGCTGCCCGAGGCCGAAGAGGTCGACGTCCACCTCGACGCCAAGGACCTGCGCATCGATGTCTACCGCGCCAGTGGTCCGGGCGGCCAGTCGGTCAACACGACCGATTCGGCGGTTCGGATCACGCACATGCCGTCCGGCATCGTCGTGACCCAGCAGGACGAAAAATCGCAGCACAAGAATCGCGCCAAGGCGATGAAGATCCTGCTCGCACGCCTGTATGAACGCAAACGGGACGAAGCCGACGCGGTCCGCGCCGCCGACCGCCGTGGCCAGGTCGGCACCGGCGACCGCTCCGAACGGGTCCGCACCTATAATTTTCCGCAAGGCCGGGTCACCGACCACCGCATCAACCTGACCCTGCACAAACTGACCCAGGTGCTGGCGGGCGAGGCGCTGGACGACGTCGTCGATGCCCTGGTCGCCGGCGACCAGGCCGAGCGCGTCGCCGCGCTCGATACGGCATGATCACGACCGCCCGGGCCATCGGTGACGGCACCGCCCGCCTGCGCGCCGCCGGGGTCGATGCCCCGCGGCGGGACGCGCGATTGCTGCTGGCCCGGGCGACCGGCGTTGCC
>JAQBXG010000160.1 GCA_027625125.1 Pseudomonadota bacterium | reverse complement strand
CCCGCCGTATTCTACGCCTTGCGCAACGCGGCGGATGCCGGACGCCTCGGCGAAACGGTCTTGCTCGCGCTGCTGGCGCTCGGCGACGCCGGTTCCGAAGGCGCCGGCCCCGCGACCCTGCGCCTTGTGATCGATGCGCTGCGGCGCGTCGGCTTCGCCGCCGAGGCCCGCGCGATCGCCCTCGAGGCGGCGCTGGCGCAGGGGCTCTAGGTCTGCCGCCGCCGCCGTCCCCCGCGCCGGCGGACCGGCACGTCGATTCATTTCTGGAAATGATGGCGGCGGAGCGTGGCGCGGCCGCCGCGACCCTGTCCGCCTACCGACGCGACCTGGCCGACTTTTCCGCGTTCGCTGGTCCGCGGGCGGATCCGGCGGCGGCGGACGAACGCCTGTTGCGCGACTATCTCGCCGCCCTGTCGTCGCGGGGTCTGTCGGCGGCGACGGCGGTCCGGCGTCTGGCGACGGTGCGGCAATTCTTCCGGTTCCTGTTCGCCGAAGGCATCCGCACCGACGATCCCACCCTGGCGTTGACCGGGCCGCCGCGGCGGCGGCCGCTGCCGAACGTGCTGTCGGAAGACGAGGTCGCGGCAATGCTCGAAGCCGCCCGCACCGCCGACGCGCGGGGCGCGCCGCGCCTCCGGGCGCTGGTCGAGCTGCTGTACGCCACCGGCCTCCGCGTTTCAGAGCTGGTGTCGCTGCCCCGCGCGGCCCTGCGCGGCGACCCCCGCGTGCTGCTGGTGCGCGGCAAGGGCGGGCGGGAACGGCTGGTGCCGCTGTCCGAGCCGGCGGTTGACGCGGTGCGGACCTATCTGGAATCGGGGGACGCGGGCGAGGGCCGCTGGCTGTTTCCGTCCCGCGGCGGCAGCGGACACCTAACGGCGCGCCGCTTTGCCCAGCTGCTGAAATCCCTCGCCGCCGCCGCCGGCATCGATCCGGGCCGCGTGTCGCCCCACGTGCTGCGCCACGCCTTCGCCAGCCACCTTCTCGCCCACGGCGCCGATCTCCGCGCGGTCCAGCAGATGCTGGGACACGCCGACATTTCGACGACGCAAATCTACGTGCATGTCCTGGAGCAGCGCCTGCACGCGCTCTTGCGGCATCATCCGCTCGCGGACTAGGTTCCGCTCGGCGGCACGCTGGCCTCCGGAACCAACAGGCGCCCTGCATATGAGTTTCACCCAGCCGACCCCGGCGCCCGCGCGGGTCAATCGTTCCGAATTCGCCGTGCCGGGGTCCAATCCCCGGTTTCTCGAAAAGGCGGCGACCAGCGGCGCCGACGTGATCTTTCTCGACCTCGAGGATTCCGTCGCCCCGGACGACAAGGTGGCCGCGCGCAAGAACGTCATCGCCGCGCTCAATGACCTGGATTTCGGCCGCTCGACCGTATCGGTCCGCATCAACGGCCTCGACACCCATTACATGTACCGCGATGTCGTCGACGTCCTCGAACGCGGCGGCGAGCGGCTGGACCTGATCATGATTCCGAAGGTCGGCGCCGCCGCCGACGTCTACGCACTGGACATGCTGGTGACCCAGATCGAGACGGCGATGGGGCGCAAGAAGAAGATCGGCTTTGAACTGATCATCGAAACCGCGCTCGGCATGGCGAATGTCGAATCGATTGCCGCCACCAGCCCCCGGCTCGAATCGCTGCATTTCGGCGTCGCCGACTATGCCGCCTCCACCGGCGCCCGCACGACCGTGATCGGCGGGCCGAACCGCGACTATGCGGTGCTGACCGACCCGGACGACCATGGCCGACGCGACACCCATTGGGGCGACATGTGGCACTTCGCGGTCGCCCGTATGGTCGTCGCGGCGCGCGCCAATGGACTGCGCCCGGTCGACGGCCCGTTCGGCGATATCGCCGACGCCGACGGCTATCGCGCCCAGGCCCATCGCTCGGCGGCGCTGGGGTGCGAAGGCAAGTGGGCGATTCATCCGAGCCAGATCGCGCTGGCCCACGAATGCTTCAATCCGCCTGCCAACGAAGTCGATCGCGCGCGGCGGATTCTGAAGGCGATGCGAGAGGCCGCCGCCGCCGGCAAGGGCGCGGTGTCGCTCGACGGCCGCATGATCGATGCCGCGTCGGTGCGCCAGGCGGAAGTGATGGTCGCCAAGGCGCGGGCGATCTACGCCACCGAACGCAGCGCAACGTCTTCGCCGAAGCCGAAAACGCCGAAAACTTCGAAGTCCGGCGCCGGCAAGCGGCGCAAGAGCAACCGCAAATAGTCAGACCGGGGAGGCGCCGTGCCCACCGCAACCTTTCTCGAATTCGAAAAACCGATCGCCGAGCTGGAGGGCAAGATCAAGGAGTTGCGCCACCTCGCCGACGGCGGCGACGTGGACATCGCCGACGAAGTGACGCGGCTGCAATCCCGCGCCGACCAGCTGCTGAACGAGACCTATGCCCAGCTGTCGCCGTGGCAAAAGACCCAGGTCGCGCGCCACCTCGACCGGCCGCATTTCTCGCAGTACGTCCAGGGCCTGATTACCGACTTCACGCCGCTGGCCGGTGACCGCGTCTACGGCGAAGACCTCGCGATCGTCGGCGGCCCCGGCCGCTTCCGGGACCGTTCGGTAATGGTCATCGGTCACGAAAAAGGCGTCGGCACCGATGGCCGCATCCGTCACAACTTCGGCATGGCCCACCCCGAAGGCTACCGCAAGGCAGGACGGCTGATGAAAATGGCCGACCACTTCGGTCTGCCGATCCTGTGCCTGGTGGATACCCAGGGCGCGTATCCCGGCGTCGGGGCCGAACAGCGCGGCCAGGCAGAGGCGATCGCCCGAACGATCCAGACCGGGCTCGATGTCCGCGTGCCGGTTGTCTGCGTGATCGTCGGCGAAGGCGGGTCCGGTGGCGCGGTCGCGCTGGCGATCGGCAACCGCGTGATGATGCTCGAACACTCGATCTATTCGGTGATCTCACCCGAAGGCTGCGCGGCGATCCTGTGGCGCTCGTCGGACCGCGCCCGCGACGCCGCCGAGGCGCTGAAGCTCACCGCCCAGGACCTGATGAAGCTACGCGTCATCGACCGCGTGATCTCCGAGCCGACCGGCGGCGCCCAGCGCCACCCGCAGGAGATGGTCCGCCGCGTCGGCGCCGCGGTCGCCGATGCGTTCACCGAACTCGACCGCGAAGGCGACCACCGCGAAGCCCGTCGCCAGAAGTTTCTCGGGATGGGAAAGGTCGGGCTGGCCTAGCCCCCGGGCGGCGGGTTCACCGAAAAGCTTCCGATCAGCCGCGGGCGTCGCAACGCCTCGTCCAATTCCGCGCCCGGACGAAACAGCGCCTTCGCGAATACCTCGACCTGGCCTTCGCGGATGCCGCCCGGGATCAACGCGGCGCGGAATCCGCCGTCGTCCACATAGCGCGTGTCGTCGGCGAACATGCCGGTGCCGAACCGGTTGACCGACACACCGGCCGCGAACGCGGCGCTCGGCGAACTCTGTTCCATCAGAAACACCAGCACGACCTGATCGCCGTCGCCGGCGTCCGCCGCCGGGCGGCCATTCGCCGCCGCCAGCGCCAGCAACCCGCCGTGGCTTCGCAACACGTCGCTACCGGCGGCGGGCAGGTCGGCGGCATCGATCACATACGCCGCAACGGCGGGCGAAAGCCCGAATTCGACGGCGACCCGGACATCCACCACCTCGATCGGTTCGGCTGCGGTCACGTACTCGACCGTGAACAACAGCGCCGTCCGCCGTCCCGATCCGTCGCCGAATTCCAGTCGACCGGCCGCCCGCCGTCCGTCGCCGGGCGTGCGCGCGGCATATTGCAGCAACGTCGTGCCGCGCCAGTTGAATCCGTCCGGCGGCCGGTCGCCGCCGTCCAGCCGCTGCCCGGCGGCGGGCAGGAAACTGACGCCCGATGCCATGCCGGTGCCGCCCTGCAACCGATCGACAATCGCGGCGGCGACGCGGATCGCGTCGATCGGCATGTTTGACTGGCTGGTCGCCAGCGGCGTGGGCAACGCCACGGTCGGCGCGGGCGGCTGCAGGTTCGCCGAAGGCGCGCACGCGGCCAGCGCAACCGCCGCCAACAGGACCGGCCACCGCCTCATTCGCCGTCCGCCAGATTAGGCCGCGCCCGTGCGCCGCCGGGCG
>JAQBXG010000159.1 GCA_027625125.1 Pseudomonadota bacterium | reverse complement strand
ACCCTGCAATTCCATGACACTCTCCCCGTGTTTTCATTGTTCGCCTTCAGTTTTACGCGTTTGCGAAAGGCTACTCAATCCGCCAGCGGGCCCGCCGGCTGCTGTCCCAGAATCCAGCCTTCGACCCGGCGCAGCACGCGCTCGGCCGGGTCGCCCGGCGGACGGAAGCCGAGCGCCACGTTGAGCATGCCGAACAGACCGACGGTCGCATCGAACCGGTCTTCGCCGGTCGCCGCGCCGCCGAACCCCTCGCGGATGTCGGCGGCCAGGGCCGCGGCCGGTTGAACCCCGGCGCGGCCGGCCCATTCGAGCAGAGCGTCGCTATCGTCGCAACGATCGGCCTGGCGGCGCTTCGATTTATTCCCCGCCCCGATGCGCAACCGAAGGTGGCTATAGATTTCGCCGGGATAGGTCTCGGCGACGACAATTCCCGGCCGGTCCAGCAGATCGGCCAGATCGCCCTCGAAGGGCCACAAGGACAGCGCCACGCCGCTCCGTCGCGCCGGCGCCAGCAGATCGCGCCAGCCGCTGATCGCCGCCTTGCCAACCTGTTGGCCGCCGAGGGTCCAAAACAACGGGCTCGCGGCGAGCCGGGTCGCCGTCGCCCCATCGCAGCGCCGCCGCAACCCCTGGATCGAGGAAAAACCGAGCGCTTCGTAGAGATGGCGGTGGCGGGAGCCGCCGGGCCGGGCCGGATAGAACGGGCGCCGCAGGCTGATCTCGTCTGGCCGCGCCGCCGGCGTATAGAAATCGCGCCAGCGGCCCCGGCCGAAACCGGTCAACGCGCTGGCGAAGTTGTCGATTTTAACCGCCTCGGCATAGGCGCGGGGCAGCCCGAGCGGAAAATCGAAGCCGGCGAATACGGTCCCGCCCGGTCCCGCCGCCACCAGCAGGCTGGCGATGAAATCGTCCAGCGATCCGACCGGCTGCGGCGCCAATGCGGCATAACCGCCGGTAGCCAGACGCACGGCGTGCGCGCACCACCGCTTCGCCGGATCGACCGACCAGTCGGCGTGAACGACGATTTCCGGCGGGCGCATTGCGGACACCCGGTCTAGCCCGGCGCGGCGTCAAGAAATTCGACGAGCGCCGCGTTGAACGCGTCCGGGTTTTCAATGTTGGACAGATGGCCCGCTGGGTCGATTTCGACGTAGCGCGCATTCGGCAGGCGTTTTGCCATTTCCCGCATGCCGACCGCCGGCGTGCCGATGTCCTGGGCGCCGCAAATCAGCAGCGTCGGCAGAACGATCTCGTGCAGCCGATCCATATAATCGAGGCGGGTCATGGCGTCGGCGCAGGCGGTGTAGCCGGCCACCGTGTTGGTGGCGATCACCCGACGGGCCTGTTCGACCAGGTCCGGCCGCGCGGCGCGCACCGCCTCGCTAAACCAGCGCAGGGGCATGTCGCGCTGCAAGGGTTCGATCCCCTCGCGCTCGACCCGCGCGATCATCTGCGGCACCGTCACCGCGAAGTCGCCGGTGTAGTCGGCGCGGGTGCCCGCCAGAACGTATTTGCCGATCCGCCCGGGCCAGCCCAACGCCAGCGCCTGACCGGTCATGCCGCCGATCGACAGGCCTACGAAATGACTGCGCTCAATCCCCAGTTCGTCCCACAAGGCAACGATATCGCTGGCCAGATCCTCCAGATCGTAGGGTCCCGGCGGCGCTTCCGTGCCGCCATGGCCGCGGGTGTTATAGCGCAGGATGCGGAACCGGTCGGCCAGCAGAGCGACCTGACCGTCCCACAGGGACAGATCGGTATTCAGCGAATTGGAGAATGTCAGCCACGACGCGCCGTCGGGCCCGTCGATTTTGCAGACGAAGGAAATACCGTTGGCGCGAACCTCCATCGGCCGCCCCGCCTACTGCGCGGCCTGCAGCGGTCTGGGAATATTCACCCCGCCCAGGGCGCCCACCTCTTTTTCGACCAGCGGGATAACCTCGTCGCCGAACCGGCGGATCGATTTCATCACCACCTCATGATCGGTGTTGCCCATGGTCATATACAGGGCGAGATGGGACGTGCGCGCCCGCTTGATTTCATCCACCAGACACGCCGCCACGGTCTCCGGGTCGCCGATCGGGTTGGCGGCGAGAATTTCTTCCGGCGACATTTCCCCGGCAAACGGTTCTTCCGGCAACCAGGAGTCGGGTATGTCTGTCTGGCCCTGGCGCAGGTAGGTCGACAGCCGGATCTGATATTGCGCATTGGCGGCAAAGGCCAAGGCCTCGCTTTTATTATCGGTGACCAAACAGTAGCGCACGCTGCCGAACAGCAGATCGTTGGGGTCGCGCCCGGCGGCGCGCCAGGTCTCGTCGGTTTCCTCGCGGATTCGCACCACGGTATCGTTGCCCTGGCCGAAGCCCGACACAAATAGCGGATAAGGACCGCGCGCGGCGCGGGCTTGCGAGTCCGGGCTGTTGCCGGCGATCCAAATCGGCGGCCGCGGCAGCTGAACCGGCCGCGCGGCGAACGGCGTGTCCGGCATATCGATATACTTGCCGTGAAACTCGAACCGCTCCTGTCCGAGCCCCTGGCTGATGAAGTCGATCCACTCGTCGGTCGCCGCGCGGGATTCTTCCAAGGTGATGCCAAACCGCAGCAGTTCATGGGTCTGGTAGCCGCTGCCGAGCCCGACGATCAGGCGGCCTTCGGCCAGGCAGTCGGTGAAGGCAAGCTCGCCGAGCAGACGGGCCGGCTGATAGAGCGCCGGCAGCACCACCGCGGTGCCCAACTTGATGCGCAACGTCTGCGGCGCCACATGGCCGACCATCAGCAGCGGCGAGGGCGGCAGCGAATAGTTCGAGAAGTGATGTTCAGTGAACCACGCGACACCGAACCCGGCGCTTTCAGCGGCCTGCACCTGTTCGACGGTCTGGGTGATCAACGACGACACGCTCTGCGAGCGGTCGCGCCGGTTCATCAGATTGAAGATTCCAAATTCCATTCAGCTATCCTCCCAGCCCGGCTATTTACCGCTTATCGGGGAAACCGAGTCAAGGTGGACGGGCCGGGAGTTTTCGTCCGCGCGCCGGCGGTCTCGATCGATCGACGCTGCCCGGCGCACGATATAGATGGCGCTGGCGGTAATTATCAGCGCGCCGACAAGGGACACAATGTCGGGCACCTCGGCGAACGCCAGCAAACCGATCAGGGCGATGAACGGCAGCCGCAGATAGTCGAGCGGCGCGATGGCCGACGCCTCAGCCATCGAAAACGCCCGGCTGGTGCAGATGATGCCGGTCGTGCCCAGCACCCCCATCACCGCCGAGACGCCCAGTATCTCCCAGCTCGGCACAACCCACACCGGCACCGCGATCAGCGTCAACACTAGCGCCGCCCACAGCGTCTGATACATGGTAATGGTGGTGGTCGACTCGGTCGCGCTCAGGCGTTTGACGCCGATGAACCACCAGGCGAGCAGGAACGCCCCGAAAATCGGCAGCAGCGCCACCAGCGGAAAGTCCGCGAAACCGGGCCGCAGGATGATCAGAACGCCGATAAAGCCGATCACCGTGGCACCCCAGCAGGCGAACTCGACCCGCTCCTTCAGCATCCACGCAGCGATCAGAGTGGTGAACAGGGGCGCCGTGAAGTTGAGCGCGGTCGCTTCCGCCAACGGCATCTGCGACAGCGCGACGAACAGCGACGCGGTCATGATCACCGTGAGCATTGCGGTGACGAAATGGAGGCCGTGGCGCGCCGTCTTTAGCACCACGCCGCGCTGCCGCAGCAACAAGGGCAGCATAATCGGCAAGGCCCACAAAAACCGCAGCGCCGAGACTTCCAGCGGTGGTAACTCCGCGGCGACAATGCGCACCAGACTATGGTTCACCGCCAAGGCGGCGGTGCCAAACAGCATGAACAGGGCCGCCAGAACCGGCCGCGGAATACCGTATTGGGGTTTGTCTTCGCTGGTCACGGTTCGACCACGGCCGGCGGCGGGCGCGCCGCCAACGCCTCGCGTCGCGCGATATACACCGCCGACCCCGTGATCACGATGGCACCGACCGCCGTCCAGATGTCGGGCACTTCGGAGAACCAGATGAAGCCGATACCGGCGGCGAACAACAGGCGCACGAAATCGAGCGGCGCGATCGACGACATCTCCACAATCGCCATGGCGCGGGTCAGCAGCAAATGCGCCAAGGTC
>JAQBXG010000158.1 GCA_027625125.1 Pseudomonadota bacterium | reverse complement strand
CCGCGCCGCGCCGCCGACCGTATACCGCGCCCTCGATTTCCTGATCGCGCAGGGGCTGGTGCACCGCATCGAATCGCGCAATGCGTTCGCCGGCTGCGCGCGGCCGCAGCAACCGCACCAGGCGCAGTATCTGCTGTGCGATGCCTGCGGCGACGCCATCGAGATTGAAATCGGCGGCCTCAGCCGCACGATCCACTCCCAGGCCGCGTCGATCGGCTTCGATGTCGTCGCCGAGACCATCGAGGCGCACGGCCTCTGCGACACCTGCCGGCCACGGGCCGGCGCATGAGCGCCGAAGCCCGCCTCGGCGGCATCGGGCAGACGCTCGTCGCCGCCCGCGGCGTCACCGTCGTGCGCGACGGCAAACGGGTGCTGGACCAGGTCGATCTGGCGATCGGCCCCGGCGAGCGCCTGACGATCATCGGACCCAACGGCGCCGGCAAGACGACGCTGTTGCGCGTGTTGCTGGGTCTGGTCCGGCCGTCGTCGGGAACCGCGATCCGGCGGCCCGGCCTGCGGATCGGCTATTTGCCACAGGAGTTTCCGCTCGATCCGGCGCTGCCGCTGACCGTCGACCGCTTTTTGGCGTTGGGCACACGGGCGGCGGGCGAGCGGCGGCAACAAAGCCTGGTCGAAGTCGGCGCCGCCGGCCTGGCCGGCCGGGCGCTCGACCGCCTGTCGGGCGGCGAGCTGCGCCGCGTGCTGCTGGCGCGAGCGCTGCTGCGGGAGCCGGACCTGCTGGTGCTCGACGAACCGGTCCAGGGGGTCGACCTGTCCGGACAACTGGACCTGTACCGGTTGATCGGCCGCATCGCCGACGAGCTTCGATGCGGCGTCGTGATGGTGTCCCACGACCTGCATTTCGTCATGGCGGCGACCGACCGCGTCGTCTGCCTGAACCGCCATGTGTGCTGCGAAGGCCAACCGGAATCGGTGCGGGACCACCCGGAGGTCCGGGCGCTGCTGGGGGTGTCGGCGCCGGACCTGGCTGTCTACACCCACGATCACGATCACGTCCACGGCCTGTCGGGCCGGATCGTGCCGCCGGAAGACGACACCCGGCCCTCCCACGGGCCGCATGGCTGAGTTCCTGATTCGCGCCTTGCTGGCCGGGGTCGGCGTCGCCGTGGTCGCCGGTCCGGTCGGATGCTTCGTCGTCTGGCGGCGCATGGTGTTCTTTGGCGCGGCGATGGCCCATACGGCCCTGCTCGGCGTGGCCCTCGGCGTTGTCCTCGGCATCGGCGTCACGCCGGCGGCGATGCTGGTGTGCGCCGCGGCGGCCGCCGTGGTCGCGATTCTCAGCGCCGACCGGCGCATCCCCGACGATTCCATTCTCGGCGTCGTCGCCCACGGCGCATTGGCGTTGGCCCTCGTCGTCATCGCCGCGTCCGGCGGGCTTCGGTTCGAAGTGCTGGCCTTTTTGTTCGGCGACATCCTGGCCGTGACGACCGCCGACCTGATCTGGATCTGGGTCTGCGGCGCCGCGGTGCTGGCGTTGCTGGCTGTTCTGTGGCGGCCGCTGCTGGCCCTGACGATCCACGACGAACTGGCGGCGGTCGAGGATGTGCCGGTGGCCGCGGTGCGGGTGATCTTTCTGTTGGCGGTCGCGGTCGTGACCGCCGCGTCGCTGAAGGTGGTCGGCGGCCTGCTGATCGTATCGATGTTGATCATTCCGGCCGCGGCGGCCCGCCGCCTTTCATCGACGCCCGAAGCAATGGCGGTGTGGGCGGCGTTTCTCGGCGTCATCGCGGTGTTCGCCGGGTTGACGGCGTCGATCGTGTGGGACGCCCCGGCGGGTCCGGCGATCGTCCTTGCGGCGGTGCTGCTGTTTGTCGCCGGGTTCGCGGCGCCGCAGCGCCTTAGCCGCCCGCGCTAAGACGCGCGAAGCCGCGCTCCAGATCGTCGACCAGATCATCCGGGTCTTCCAGCCCGGCGTGGAAGCGCAGCAGCGGCCCGTCCTCGTTCCACGGCGCCGCCGTACGCAGCGGCGGCGACAGCGACGGCAGCACCAGGCTTTCGAATCCGCCCCACGAATAGCCGATCCCGAAATACCGCAAGCCGTCGACGAACGCGGCCAGCCGCTCCGTCGCCACCGGCTCCAGCACGACGCCGAACAGACCGGTCGCGCCGGAAAAGTCCCGTCGCCACAGCCGGTGGCCCGGATCATCTTCTTGCGCCGGATACAACACCCGTCGCACTTCGGGGCGCGCCCGCAGCCAGTCGATCAATACCCGCGCCGTGGCGCCGTGCTGGCGCAGACGCACCGGCAACGTTCGAAGACCGCGCAACGCCAGCATGCAGTCGTCGGGACCGGCGCACAGCCCAAGGCGGAACGCCGTATCGCGAATGATCTCGAACGGCTCGCCGGTCGCGGTGATCGCGCCCATCATCAGATCCGAATGTCCGCCGATGTACTTTGTCACCGATTGAATCGAGACATCGACCCCCAGCGACAAAGGCTTGCAGTACAACGGCGTCGCCCAGGTATTGTCGATCAATGTCAGCGCGCCGCGGGCGCGGGCGGCGGCGGCCACGCCGGGAATGTCCTGCATCTCGAAGGTCAGCGAACCCGGCGCCTCCAGAAACACGGCGCGGGTGGTATCGCGCAGCAATCCGCGCAGGTCTTCGCCGGCGGCGTAATAGGTCGTATCGACGCCGAACCGTCGCAGCACCCTGTCGCAAAACAGCCGTGTCGGTCCATAGACCGAATCGACCATCAACAGGTGGTCGCCGTTCCCCAGCAATGCCGTCAGCGCCGTGGTGATCGCCGACAGTCCCGACGGGGTGACGATGCTTGCGCCATCGCCTTCCAACGCGGCGATCGCGTCCTGCAACGCGAACGTCGTCGGCGTCCCCTTGCGGCCATAAACGACCGCGCCCGGCGCGTCGCCCTGTTGCAGCGCCGCCAGGTCGCGGAACAGCACCGTCGACGTGTGATAGACCGGCACCGAAACAGTGCCGTGGTGGCGTTCGCCGCCTTCGCCGGCATGGGCGATTCGCGTCGAGTCCGAAGGCCGCCGCCGCTTCATCGCGCCCCTGTCGCCGTCGCATCGCGCGGTCGTCGGGACGCCGTGCCAAGGCGCGCGGGCGCGTAGCCGCTCACAGCAGCGGAATCAGCAACTGGTACGCCTGCACGAACAACACGATCGGCCACAGCGGCGCGTACAACAATGCCTGCCACAGCGCGAAACCAAGAAGCGGTTCGACACCGGTTCGCCAGCCCCAGACCAGCGCCGGCGCCAGGTACAACACATACCCGGCAACATAGATCAGTTGCGCGAGCCGGGCGGTCGACAGACGGCCGCTACGATTCAGCGGGGTTTCCGGCGTAGCCATGTCCGTCACACCATCCAATCCGGTTGCGGCAATCCCTTGTCCCGCAGAAAAGCGGGATTGAAAAGCCGACTCTGATATCGCGCGCCATGGTCCGCGAGCACGGTGACGATGACCTTGCCGGGGCCGAGCCTCGCGGCTAGCTGCCTCGCCCCAGCCAGATTCACGCCGGACGATCCGCCGACACACCAGCCTTCATTCCGCACCAGCGTATAGATCTCCCGCAACATTTCGTCGTCGGCGATGCGAAACGCCATGTCCACTTCGGCGTCCGCAAGGTTGGCGGTAATGCGGCTCTGGCCGATGCCCTCGGTGATCGACGATCCCTCCGCCTTCAATTCGCCGGTCGTGTAGTACGAATACAGCGAAGCGCCGTGCGGGTCGGCCAGCGCGACGACGATATCGGAGCGTTGTTCCTTCAAGAACATTCCGACGCCGCCCAGGGTGCCGCCGGTGCCGACCGAGCAGATGAACGCATCGATGTTGCCGCCGGTTTGCTCCCAGATTTCCCGCCCGGTCGAATCATGGTGGGCCTGACGATTGGCGACGTTGTCGAACTGGTTGGCCCACACCGCGCCGTTGGCTTCGGTTTCGGCCAGTTCCGCGGCCAGCCGCTCCGACACCCGCACATAATGGTTCGGGTCCGCGTACGGCACCGCCGGGACCTCGCGCAATTCCGCCCCGGCGATGCGGATCGCGTCCTTTTTTTCCTGGCTCTGGGTCTCCGGAATCACGACCACCGCGCGGTATCCCAGCGCGTTGGCGACAATCGCCAGGCCGATGCCGGTGTTGCCGGCTGTGCCTTCTACGACTACGCCGCCGGGGCGCAGTGTTCCCCGCGCCTCGGCATCGCG
>JAQBXG010000157.1 GCA_027625125.1 Pseudomonadota bacterium | reverse complement strand
CGGCGCCGATCCCCACCGGGCCGATCCTGCTGGGCGGGATCAGCGTTCCGGTGCTGCAAGGCACGCGGGTACGTCAGTACGCCTACGGCCTGGTCGCGCTGATCGTCAACGACACGCCAACCCAACTGAGGGCCGTCTGCGCCCGCCGCTTCGACCTGGTCGACGAGATGCTGACCTACCTGCACATGCATCCGTTTCCGACCAGCTCCGTACAGGATGGCCCGGCGGCCATCCGCGAATTGCTGGCCATTGCGAAACGCGTCGTCGGGCCGGGCGTCGTCGTCGCCCTCGACGTCGTTTGGTCGCAGGTGCCGCTGCAGCCGTCGCCGACGGTCTTCGGCAACAACCAGTCGGTTCCGTGCCGCGAGGGGGACTTGCCGCCCCCGGCCGCGCACTAACGCGAACGGGCAAGGTCGGCAGTGATGGTGAGCGGCGCGGCGCCGCCCGCCAGCACGGCGCGGTAGACTCCCAGGTTCTCGACGACCCGCTGCACATAGTTGCGGGTTTCCGGAAACGGAATGCGCTCGATCCAGTCGATCACATCGACGTCTGCATCCCGTGGGTCGCCGAATTCCTGAATCCAGCGGCGCACCCGCGATGCTCCGGCGTTATACGCAGCGATGGCCAGCACATAGGAGCCGTCGAACGATTCCACCAGCTCCGCCAGATGCGACGCGCCCAGCCGCACGTTATAGGCCGCGTCGCCGACCAGTCGTCCGGGTTCGTATCCCACCCGGATCGCCGCGGCGACCGAGCGGGCGGTCGCGGGCATCAGTTGCATCAATCCTCTGGCGCCGGCGGGGGAAATCGCGCCGGCGTCGAATTCGCTTTCCTGGCGGATCACCGCCAAAACCAGCGCCGGTTCGATTGCCCGCGATTGCTGCGCCTCCGGCGTCAGCGGCCATCCGGCCTCGGGAAGCACCAGACCATCGCGCAGCGCGATCTTGGCCATGCTCACGGAGGCGTCCCGCCGCCCCAGCACCGCCGCCAGCCGCAAGACCACCTGGATTTCACCGGCGCCGGCGGCATTTTCGAACAGAGCGTCCAGAAACGGGCGCATACGATCACCCTGGCCGAGTTCGGCAAGCAGGATGCATACCAGGGACAGTTCGTTGGCGGCGATGCGGTCCGCTTCGGCCAGCGTCGGCGCCGGGTCCGGCGGCAGTCGGATCCAGTCCGCCCCCGGCAGCGCCGCCATCGCCATCTGGCCGTAGAACGTTGTCGGAAACCGCGCCGCCTCCTCGTACCACGAGCGGGCCACGGCGGCCTCGCCGATCGCCGCGGCCGCTCGCCCGGCCCAGTATGCGGCGCGGGCCAGACTGACCGGTGTGCGGACCACCGCCTGCTGGCGGCCAAAGTGCAGATACGCGGACTCCGGGTCGTCGAGGGCCGTCAGCGCCAGCCAACCGGCCAGCCATTCGGCCTCGGACAAGCGCGTCCGGCCGGACTGGCCGTGGGCGCGGACAACGGCGTAGGCGGTCGCCGCGTCGCCGTAGCCCAAGGCCTCGCGCGCCAGCAGCTCGCGTTCCTCCCACCACAGCCACTCCGGACCGGACTGCGCCGGCAAATCCAGCAACAGCGAAGCGGCGCCGCCGATATCGCCCGCCAGCTGCCGCCAGCGCACCCGTTCGTAGACCAGCCGGGGATCGTCCCGGAATTCCTCCGGCACCGCATCGATGCGCGCGTCGACGCCGCCGCGGCGCTGCCGCAACCAGATACGGGCGACCGCCAGGCGGCGCTCGCCGTCCGCCAGGCTTTCCAGCATCCGTTCCGCTTCGCCGCTCAAACCGCGCCACAGCAGCCACTCGGCCCGCGCGGCGTCGTCGGCGGCGGAGAACTGGCCGCCGAACCCGCTCCGCAGCGCGCGTTCGGTGGCAAAGTCCAGGCTTGCGCCGGTCCAGGCCTTGCGCGCCCACGCCAACGCCTCAGGCTGGCGGCCGCGTGCGGCGAGGCTTGCGGCAAACCACGCCATTCCGGCGCCGATCAGTGGCGGATGGTGCGTGAACCAGGCGATCGCCGTGTCGTCATCGCTGTGCCCATCGACCAGCGCCGCCTCGGCATTGGCCTCCAGCGCACTGGTCGCAGGCCAGTGCGGATTGGCGTCCAGAAACGCGGCGATTTCGGCAAACGATGCGCCGGTGCTCCGCCCGGACACGTACAGCCACTGGATCACCTTGCCCGCCAGAGGCGACTCGGCCTGGGCGGCGAGCGCCAGGGCCTCGTCCCAGGCGCCGGTCGCGACGAACCCGAACGCGCGCTGATACAGGGCCGTGTCGCCGACGTCGAGCTGCGGCGGAAAGTACCCGCCGCCGGCTGCCCGGGCGGGCAGCGCGATTCCGGCGGCAATCGCCATCGCCATTGCCGCCATCGACAGGGATCGACGCCAGAAACGCACGCGTCGGGGCCTCACGTAGTTCCGCGGCACCGCACACTAGGCGCGGCCGGGTGCGGCGGCAAGCCGCGCGCGTCGCCAACCCGGTTGCCGCCGGATTCGCGCGGGGCTATGGTCGCGCCAACGCAATCGAACCCCGAAAACGCACATGTTCCGCGGATCCATTGTCGCGCTGATCACGCCGTTTCGTGACGGGGCGGTCGACGAAGCGGCGTTCCAGTCTCTTGTCGAATGGCAGATCGAGCAGGGGTCCAGCGGTCTGGTGCCGTGCGGCACCACCGGTGAATCGCCGACGTTGACCCACGAAGAACACAACCGCCTCGTCGACCTGTGCGTCGAAGCGGCGGCCGGGCGCGTGCCGGTCATCGCCGGCACCGGCTCCAATCCCACCGCCGAGGCGGTGGCGTTGACCCGCCATGCCAGGCTGGCGGGGGCGGACGCCGCGCTGCTGGTTTCTCCGTACTACAACAAGCCGACCCAGGAAGGACTGTTCCAGCATTTCAAGGCGGTGCAGGACGCGGTCGACATACCGATCATCCTGTACAACATCCCCGGGCGCACATCGGTCGATATCCGCCCGGAAACGATGCAGCGGCTGCGCGAGTTGCCAAACATCGTCGGCGTCAAGGACGCGACGTCCGACATCGCCCGGGTCAGCGCCCAGCGCCTGCTGATGGGTTCCGACTTCGTGCAGTTGAGCGGCGAGGATGCGTCGACGCTGGGGTTCATGGCCCACGGCGGCCACGGTTGCATTTCGGTCACCGCGAACGTGGCGCCGGCCCTTTGCGCGGCGTTTCAGGATGCCTGCCTAAAGGGGGATTTCGCCACCGCGCTCTCGTTCCAGGACCGGCTGTTGCCGCTGCACTCGTCGCTGTTTCTGGAAACCAGCCCGGCGCCGGTGAAATACGGCGCCAGTCTGATCGGCAAATGCACCGGCGAACTCAGGCTGCCGCTGGTTCCTCCGACCGAGGACACGCGGGAAAAGGTACGAACGTCGATGACCCACGTCGGCGTCCTGAACTGATCGATGCCGGGCGGCAGTCCCGCCGGCGGCGCCCGTGTCACGGTCGCTGTCAACCGCAAGGCGCGCCGCGACTACGCCATCGAGGAGCGCCTGGAAGCCGGCATCCAGTTGACCGGCAGCGAGGTCAAGAGTCTGCGCGCCGGGCGCGCCTCGATCGGCGAGGCGTATGCGGTACAGGACGGCGGCTCGTTGCTGCTGGTCAATGCGCACATTCCCGAATATGCGCCGTCCGGCCAGTTTTCCCACGCCCCCCGTCGTCAACGGAAACTGCTGCTGCACCGGCGCCAGATCGATCGCATTGCCGGACTGGTGCAGGCGGCGGGCAAGACGATCGTGCCGATGCAGCTCTATTTCAACGAACGCGGCATCGCCAAGGTCGAACTTGGGGTCGCGACCGGCAAAAAGGCCCACGACAAGCGGGCCGCGGTCAAGGATCGCGAGTGGCAGCGGGACCGCGCCCGCCTGCTGAAGCGCCGCACCTAGTGGATCAAACCAAACACTTGCTGCCGGCAATGCCTGCGGAAATACGGCATTATGTCGTCAAGTGACTGGAACCTTTGATCCATCAACAAACGAGCTCGTGGTGCGAAGCGCCGGATTCGTGCCACGAGAGCGAGCGCACGATTAGATGAAGCGCACGATCCCGGCCAGCACGTCGTCGAACATCGCTACGGTCAGCCGCCCGGTGTTCATGTTGTACCGCGAGCAATGATAGCTGTCGGCCACCACCAACCCGGCGAAACTGTGGCGGGCGCCGTGGGCGAACGGCGCCGCCGCCTGGCGCGCGCCCAGCGCGGCGACGACCGCGCCGTGGGC
>JAQBXG010000156.1 GCA_027625125.1 Pseudomonadota bacterium | reverse complement strand
ACCCAGGGGGCGCGCACTCTGGGCGCGCACTTGTCCGGCGCCGCGCCCATGCATAAGGTGGATCGGACCCTGCCGCGACCCGAGGACGCGATGCCCGCCGGCGACCCGACAGCCGATCTGGAGGATGCGCTTGGCCGTCTGGAGGCCGAAGTCGCCGCGCTGTTGCAGCGGGACCGCGCCCTGCCCAACGACGACCTGGCGAAGGTGACCGCGGAACGGGACGCGCTGCGCGCCGCCGTCGACGCCGCAGAAGAACGCATCGACCACACCATCGCGGCGATCCGCGCACTGGTGGAAGGAAGCGGCAATGGCTGAGATCGATGTCGTCGTCAACGGACGCAGCTATCGCATCGCCTGTGAAGACGGCGAGGAGGACAGGCTGATGATGCTGTCGGAGCATCTGAACCGCCACGCCACCGAACTGGCCAAGACCGTCGGCCAGGTTGGGGAGACGCGGCTGATGCTGATGGCCGGATTGCTAGTCGCCGACGAACTGGGCGAAGCGCTGGACCGGACCGAGGAACTGGCCGACGAGTTGGCCGTGGCCGCGGCGGCGCAGGATCAGGTCGGGCGCCAGGGCGAGACGATGAGCCGGGCGGCGCGGCGAATCGAAGAGCTTGCCGGGCGCATCAAGAGCGCCTAACGTCAAAGACGGCGGGCACTGCCCGGCCCGTGAGGCGGCAGTATACCTGGGGCCTTCAAATCCTGCGGGAGCTGTTCCTTCCCGAAGCCGAGGCTTCGGGGACACGGCGCCCACCTGCGAAAGCAGGCCACAGGGATGAGTTCGCCCACGGCCGGTGCGGTCCCGCTATTTCCCCTGCCCCTTCACCTTCGACCCAACCGAAAGCAAAGGCAGTGGCGGACAGCGACCCGGAAACCGGCAAGCGGCAGCTTCGCATCGAGGCGATGGAACGCCGCGCCGACGCCCGCGCCAAGACCGGGCCGCTGGCCGGCGACCTGCTGGCGACGCAATTTCTGGAACACATCGGCGCCGACGAACGCACCATCATCGCCGGATACTGGCCGATCAACGACGAGATCACGCCAGCGCCGCTGATGAAGCGGCTGCACCTGGACGGATGCGCCGTGGCTCTGCCGGCGGTGATCGAACGGCAGGACATATTGCAGTTTCGCGGCTGGGAACCGGACCTGGCGTTGGAACCGGGACCCTACGGGACATCGCATCCGCCGGGGACGATGGGCGAAGTCGTGCCGACGATCGTGCTGGTGCCGCTGCTTGCATTCGACGCCGATGGCCGCCGCCTGGGATATGGCGCCGGGTTTTATGACCGCACGATCCGCGCGCTGCGCGCCGAGGGCGAGGTGCTGGCCGTGGGATGCGCGTTCGAGGCCCAGCGGGTCGAACAGGTCCCCAGCCACGACGGCGACGAACGGCTGGATTGGGTGGTGACCGAAAACAACGCCCACCGGTTCGCATAGGACGCCGCCGTTGCGGGTCTTGTATCTGGGCGATGTGGTCGGGCGCGCGGGCCGTGATGCGCTGACCACGCATTTGCCGACGCTGCGGAAAAGCCTCGCGACCGACTTTGTCGTCGTCAACGGCGAAAATGCCGCCGGCGGTTTCGGCATCACCGAAAAAATCTGCGGGCAGTTCTTCGATCTGGGGGTCGACGTCATCACGACCGGCAACCACGTTTGGGACCAGACCGAAACCGCGTCCCATATCGAGCGCGAGCTGCGGTTGTTGCGGCCCGCCAACTATCCGGCCGGGGCGCCGGGGCGTGGCGCCGGCGTGTTTCGCGCCGGCAACGGCCGCAAGGTGCTGGTGGTGCAGGTGATGGGCCGCGTGTTCATGGACGCGCTGGACGACCCGTTTGCGGTGCTGAATGCGGAATTGCAGAAAGTACGGCTGGGCGCCACCGTGGACTTCGTGCTGATCGATATTCACGGCGAGGCGACCAGCGAAAAGACCGCCGTCGGCGTGTTCGCCGACGGCCGCGCGTCGCTGGTGGCCGGAACCCACAGCCACGTGCCGACCGCCGATACGCGCATCCTGCCGCACGGCACCGCGTACCAGACCGATCTGGGCATGTGCGGCGACTATGATTCCGTCATCGGCATGGACCCGGAAGAACCTCTGCGCCGCTTCACCCGCAAGATCTCCGCCGGACGATTCCAGCCGGCGATGGGCGAGGCGACCGTGTGCGGCATCGTCGTCGATAGCGACGACGACACCGGGCTTGCGGTGCGCGTCGAACCGGTGCGCGTCGGCGGGCGGCTCAAACCAACCGCGGCGGCGCTGGAGGCCCAAGTTTAGCCATATTGCTGCGTAGACTCGTTGGTGCGAAGGTTGGTCCGTCACTGGCCGCCGCGCTGACCTTTCGGTATGTTGCGCGCGTCCCGGTGACCAAACGGCCACGAGTCACGGCGGCCACGAGTCACAGCGGCCACGAGTCACAGCGGCCACGAAAGAATCCATGGCGGGCCATTCCCAGTTCAAGAACATCATGTACCGCAAGGGCGCCCAGGACGCCCGGCGGGCCAAGCAATTCACCAAGCTGATCCGCGAGATCACCGTCGCTGCCCGCGAGGGCGCCGCCGACCCGGACGCCAACCCGGGGCTGAGGACGGCAATCGCCGCCGCCCGCGCCGCCAACATGCCGCGCGATACCGTCGAACGGGCGGTCAAACGCGGGGCCGGAGATTTGGGCGGCGAAGCGTGGGAGGAGGTCCGCTATGAGGGCTATGGCCCCGGCGGCGCGGCGCTGATCGTCGATACGCTGACCGATAACCGCAACCGCACCGCGTCGAACATGCGGTCGGCATTCACGAAGTTCGGCGGCAATCTGGGGGAGACGAACAGCGTTTCGTTCCTGTTCAATCGCGTCGGCGTCGTGCAGTTCGACGCGGAAGTGGCCAGCGACGACGAAATGCTGGAGGCGGCGGTGGAGGCCGGCGCGCTGGATTGCCAATCCCTGGACGACGGCCACGAAATTACCTGCGAGCCGGAGGATCTCCACCAGGTCGCGCGGGCGCTGGAAGAGAAGTTCGCCGATCCGCGCAGCGCGGCGCTGGTGTGGAGGCCGCAGACCAATGTGCCGATCGGCGACGACCACGCCGAGACGCTGTTCAAGCTGATCGAGGCGCTGGAAGACGACGACGACGTGCAGTCGGTGTCGTCGAACTTTGAGGTTTCGGACGCGGTGATGTCGCGATTGAGCGCCTGAACATGCGCGTGCTGGGTCTGGACCCGGGGCTGCGCCGCACCGGATGGGGCGTTGTCGACGCCGACGGCGGACGGTTGCGGTTTGTCGCCGCCGGTACAGTGACGGCGGACCCGCGCGACGAATTGGCGCGGCGGTTAGCGGATTTGCACACGGCATTGCTGGTGATCGTCGATCGCTTCTGCCCCGCCGAGGCCGCCGTCGAGGAGACGTTCGTCAACAGCAACGCGGCAAGCACGCTGAAGCTGGGCCAGGCGCGCGGGGCGGCGCTGCTGGCGGCGGGACTGCGCGGCATTCCGGTCGCCGAGTACGCGCCCAACCTGGTGAAGAAATCGGTCACCGGGTCCGGCCACGCCGGCAAGGAGCAGGTGCAGGCCATGGTCGGCGTGCTGTTGCCCGGCGCGCAGGATTTGGGGCTGGACGCCGCCGATGCGTTGGCGGTGGCGATATGCCATTGCCATCTGCGCGAGACGGCCGACCGCTGGCGCGCGGCAGCCGTGGCCGCCGCGGAGACCGGATGATCGCCGAACTGACCGGCGCCGTGGCCGAGGTCGGCGCCGATACGGCGGTGATCGATGTCGGTGGCGTCGGCTATCTGGTGTTCTGTTCGGCGGCGACGTTGCGGGCGCTGCCGGCGCGCGGCGAACGCGCATCGTTGAAGATCGAGACCCATGTGCGCGAGGACCGCATCCAGTTGTTCGGATTCGCCACCGCCGCCGAGCGCGATTGGTTCCGCGCGCTGCAAAGCGTGCAGGGGGTGGGCGCGCGCGTGGCGCTGGCAATTTTGTCGGTGATTTCTCCGCGGGCGCTGGCCGAGGCGATCGCCGCGCAGGACCCGGTTCCGCTTACGCGCGCCAACGGCGTCGGTCCGAAGTTGGCGAAGCGCATCGCCGGAGAGTTGAAGGATGCCGTGTCGGCGTTGGCGCTGGATGCGCCCGGCGCCGCCGTCGGCGCGGGCGGCGGGGGCATCGAGGACGGCGACGATGCCCGCGACGCGGTATCGGCGCTGGTCAATCTGGGGTACGGCCGCACCGAGGCGCATGCGGCGGTGGCCG
>JAQBXG010000155.1 GCA_027625125.1 Pseudomonadota bacterium | reverse complement strand
CCGGCCTCGACCATCGCCCGGGTCAATGCGATGCGCTCCGGCCCTTCCAGCGGCCGCGCCGATATCGCCGTCAGCAGCGACGACAGGTGGATGTCGGAATAGCGCCCGGCGACTACGTCGCGAATCACTTCACCAAAGTCCGCATCGTCCAGCGATTCGCCGTAGATCCGCGCCCGCACCTTGCGCAGCGACGCCAGCGGCTGCGGATGATGCACCTCGATTTCGTCGCCGTTGCGCACCCCCAGCCGCAGAAACGCCGAATCCGACAACCCCGCCTCGTCGTGGCCCAGCACGTCGGCCGTGGTTTGGTACAGCGTGGCGATGATCGACCGCCCGCCGTGGGTCAGCACGACCCGCGCCCGCGCCTCGAATCCCTCCGACCGGCACACCGGGCAATCCTTGCGCATGAAGACGATCGCTTCCTGCTGCGTATCCAGCCCCATCTGCAGCGCCCGCAACACATTGTGCCGGTCGTCGCCCGGCGTCGTCGCGGCTGCGGTCATTGCACGTCCACTTCCTCGCGGTACTCGGGGAGTCGCGCCTGCCATCCCAATTCGTCGGCGATCCGCACCCGCAGCGCGTCCGATGCCGCCGGCTCGCCGTGATTCAGAAAAACGTTGCGCGGCGGGCTTTTGAACCCGCGCAGCCAGTCCAGAATGCCGTCGGCGTCGGCGTGGGCGGACAGCATCTGCAGGTTCCGCACCTCGGCCCGCACCGGCACGCGGCTGCCGTGAATCTTCACCCGCTCGGCGCCGCCGGTCATCGCCGCGCCGCGGGTGCCACCGGCCTGAAACCCGGCGAACAGGATCGTGTTTTTCGGATCGGGCGCATAGTGCTTCAGATGATGCAGCACCCGGCCGCCGGTCGCCATGCCGCTCGCCGACACGATCACCTTCGGAACCGGGTTCGTATCCAGCGCCTTCGAGTCATCCACCTCGCGCACATAGACGGCCACGCCACAGGTCCGTTCGCATTCGGGTTCGCTCAGCCGGTGATCGGCGCTGTGGCGGCAAAACGTTTCGCTGGCGTTGATCGCCATCGGACTGTCCAGAAACACCGGCAGATCGGGGATGCGCCGCGCCGCCTTCAAGCCGTGCAGCAGGAACAACAACTCCTGGCTGCGCCCGACCGCGAACGCGGGCACCAGCACGGTACCGCCGCGCTTGGCGGTGCGGTTGATCACGTCGGCCAGCGCATCGCCCGCGTCGACCGCTGGATGCCGCCGGTCGCCATAGGTCGACTCGACGACCAGGGTATCGGCGCGCTCGATTCGCGCCGGGTCCATCATCGTCGCCGAGCCGGCGCGCCCCAGATCGCCGGAACAGACCAGGGTATGGCCGTCGCCGCGAATTTCGACAATCGCCGCCCCCAGAATGTGGCCGGCGCGATGAAACCTGACCTCGAACGCCCCGGCGACCTTCACCGGCGGACCGAATGGCGTCGGCGCAAAGTTTTCCAGCGACCGCCGCGCATCGGCCTCGCTGTACAGCGGCTTGGCCGGCCGATGGCGCGAAAACCCGTGCCGGTTCGCGAACTCGGCGTCGCGCTCCTGCAAGAACCCGCTGTCCGGCAACAGGATCGCGCACAGATCGCGGGTTGCATCGGTCGCCACGACCGGCCCGGAAAACCCGTTCCGCACCAACAGCGGCAAATACCCGGAATGGTCCAGATGCGCGTGGGTCAGCACCACCGCATCGATGCTCGCGGGCTTGACCGGCAACGGCGCCCAGTTGCGCAGCCGCAATTGCTTGAAGCCCTGAAACAGGCCGCAGTCGACCAGAATGCGCGCGCCCGCCGATTCCACCAGCAGCTTCGAGCCGGTGACGGTGCCGACCCCGCCCAGAAACGTCAGCCGCACGGCCTGCCCTTGCCGTCGCCGGAAACTGCCTGGCGTCGCATCCCTATTCCGCCAGGCGCCGGTTCAGAATCTCGTTGACGACGCCGGGATTGGCGCTGCCGCCGGTCGCCTTCATCACCTGGCCGACAAAGAACCCGAACAGCGCCTCCTTGCCGCCGCGGTACTGCGCCAGTTGCTTCGGGTTCGCCGCCAGCACGCGGTCGATGATCGCCTCCAGTTCGCCGGTATCGGACACCTGGCGCAGCCCCTTTTCGTCGACGATGTCGGCGGCGGACTTGCCGCCCGCGTACATCTCCTCGAAGACCTCCTTGGCCATGCGGCCCGAAATCGTCCCGTCCAGTTTCAACGCCTGCAATCCCGCCAGGGCCTGGGGCGAAATCGGCGATTCAGTGATGCCGTGGCCTTCACGATTCATATGCCCGAACAGATCGGTGGCGATCACATTGGCGCAATCGCCGGCCACCGCCGCCGCCGCCTTCCCCGTGAGGCGCGCCGTCTCCGCCACCATCGCCTCGAAATACGCGGCGCTTTCGCGCTCGGCGACCAGCACGGCGGCGAGTTCGCCGGGCACGCCGTACTCGTCCCCGAACCGCTGCTTCTTTGCGTCCGGCAACTCCGGCAGCGTGGCGCGGATCCCATCGACGTAAGCCTGCGTCAGCACCAGCGGCAACAGGTCGGGGTCGGGAAAATAGCGATAGTCGTGGGCCTCCTCCTTCGAACGCATCGTCCGCGTGACTCCCTGGCCGGGATCGAACAGCCGCGTCTGCTGGACGATTTCGCCGCCGGTTTCCAGAATCTCGATCTGGCGGCGGCTTTCATACTCGATCGCCGACTGCAGAAACCGCACCGAGTTGACGTTCTTGATTTCGCAGCGGGTGCCCAGGTCCGCCCCCGGCCGGCGGACCGAGACGTTGACATCGGCGCGCAGCGATCCCTGCTCCATGTTGCCGTCACAGGTGCCCAGATAGCGCAGGATCGATCGCACCTTGCGCACATACGCGCCGGCCTCGGCGGCGGAGCGCAGGTCGGGCTTCGACACGATCTCCATCAACGCGACGCCGGAACGGTTCAAATCGACATAGGTCCGCGCCGGATGCTGGTCGTGCAGGCTCTTGCCCGCGTCCTGCTCCAGATGCACCCGCTCGATGCCGACCTCGCGCACCTGCCCGTCGTCCAGATCGACCTCGACGACTCCTTCGCCGACGATCGGCTGCGAGAACTGCGAAATCTGATAGCCCTGCGGCAGGTCGGGATAGAAATAGTTCTTGCGGTCGAACACGCTCCGCAGGTTGATGCGGGCGTTCAATCCCAGTCCGGTGCGCACCGCCTGTTCGACGCATTTGTCATTGACCACCGGCAACATGCCGGGCATCGCCGCATCGACCAGCGACACCTGGCTGTTCGGTTCAGCGCCGAATGCGGTCGCCGCGCCCGAAAACAGCTTCGCCCTTGAGGTCACCTGGGCGTGTATCTCCAGCCCGATGACGACCTCCCACGGCCCTGTCGCGCCCTCCAGCAACCGCGCCCCGCTCACCGCCGCCACCACGGTTTGGGCCGCGCGGTGAACCCGGCGGCCTCTTCCAGCACACCGGCGGCGCGAAACATCACCTCCTCGCCGAACGCGGGCGCCACCAGATGCAGCCCCAGCGGCAGTCCGGCCCGTGACAGGCCTGCCGGCACCGATATGCCCGGCAGTCCGGCCAGACACGGAGGCACCGTGAACACGTCGTTCATGTACATCGCGATCGGGTCGTCGGACTTTTCGCCGCGCACGAACGCTTCGGTCGGCGCGGTCGGCGTCAACAGCACGTCGACATCGGCGAACACCCGGCGGAAGTCCTCGGCGATGCGGGTGCGGACCTTCTGCGCCTTCAGGTAATAGGCGTCGTAGTACCCCGCCGACAGCACATAGGTGCCGATCAGAATGCGCCGCTGCACCTCGGCCCCGAATCCTTCGGCCCGTGTCGCTTCGTACATGGCGGTCAGATTCGTGTCCGGCACCCTTAGGCCATAGCGCACGCCGTCATAGCGGGCCAGGTTCGACGACGCCTCGGCGGGGGCGACGATATAATAGGTCGGCAGCGCAAAGCGCGTCAGCGGCAGGCTGACCGGCCGCACCTCGGCCCCCGCCGCCTCCAGCCACGCCGCCCCCTGCTTCCACAGCGCCTCGATCTCCGGGGCCATGCCGTCGATGCGGTATTCGTCGGGCACGCCGACGCGCAGCCCGCGCACGTCGCCGGTCAGCGCAGCCTCGAAGTCCGCCACCAGGCGGTCGATCGACGTCGAATCCCTTGCGTCGAACCCGGCCATGCCGCCCAGCAACGCGGCGGCGTCGCGCACGCTCCGCGTCATCGGCCCGGCCTGGTCCAGCGACGACGCGAACGCGACCGTGCCCCACCGCGAACACATGCCATAGGTCGGCCGCACGCC
>JAQBXG010000154.1 GCA_027625125.1 Pseudomonadota bacterium | reverse complement strand
TGCCGGTATCGTGGTCCAGCGACATGCGCAGAAACGCTGTCCGCACCTCCGACGATTGCCCGGGCGCCGCCGGTGACGGACGCGCGCCGAACCCGGCGCTGCCCAGCCCGGCCATCAAACGCCGCCGCGCCCACGGCAGCGCAAAGACCGCCAGCGGCGCCAGCAACGCAAACCGCCCGCTCAGCGCCAGATACCCCAACAGCGAGCTGCCGGCGACCAGGCCGGTTGCCAGGCCGGCCCGGCGCAACGCCCGCGCCAGCGCCTTCGGGTCGGCGTTGGCGATCCAGTTCGCCGCCAGCAGCGCCGCCACCAGCGCCAGCCCGCCAAGCACCAGCCAACCCATGTCTACCCCAACTGCCGCGCGATGCGCAGCACGTCGCCGCTTCTCGTCTTGCCGAAATCCTGCAACGCCTTGCGGCCGCCGGCCGCATACACCGCCACGGCGCTCAACAGGTCCCGCAACTGCCGGGCTGACGACGAATCGAACCTGCACCACGCCCCACGCGACAGCCGCGCGATTTGCTGAAACGTCGTCCGCGCCAGCGGCTCGCCGCCTTCCTGGAACACGAACACCGGCACGCCGCGGATTCCCAGCTCCCCGGCCAGATGGCACAGCACGTCGGCGTCCTCTTCCATGCAGTCGCCGACGAACACCACCGCGTTGACGCGCCCTGCCCGGCTTTCCGCCAGCGCGTGGCGCAATACCTTTTCGATTTGCGTCGCCCCGCCCAGGCAGCGCACCGCGGTCATGCGCCGGATCAGATCTTCGGGCCGCGACACCCATTCGCTGGCGGCAAATTCGCCGAAGCCGCGAAAGTGCGCCATCTGCACTTCCAGCCCGCCGAGCGCGTCGGTCTCGCGGAACATCTCGCCCTGGATGCGACAGGCGCGGTCCCAGGTCGGCTCACGGGATGCGGTCGCGTCCATCGCGAAGATCAGCCGTCCTCGCGTACCGGCCGGACGCACAACCGGCGCCGCGGCCAGCCGCTGCAGAAACGCATCGACCTCCCCGCCGGCCTGCCTTGGCGTGGGAGCCGTCTTGTTGCCCTTCGCCATCCCTGTGCATGTGGGTGCTGCGCCCCGGTCCTGTCAATCCCCCGCCGCCAGATGCAGCACCCCGTCGGGGTGGAACGCCTTGAACGCAAACGCAAAGTCCACCCGATACCGCGCATCCTCGAGACCGTCCGCCGTCCGCCGCTGCACCACCACGTTGCCGACGTCGATGCCGTCGGCGATCAACGGTGCGTCCAGGGCCGAGTTCTGCCCCGGCGTCCAGCGCAGCACCAGATCGCCGGTTTCGACCACCCCTTCGGCGCGCAACAGATCCAGCGCCCATGCTTCGCGCGATCCGTCGGCGTGGTCCACGGTCACGACCCGCGCCAGCGGCGCGATGCCGTCCGGCAGCGCGCCGGCATACAAGAACGGCCGCCGCGACGAATCGTACCCGGCGTACGGGTTGAAGCCGTAGCGCCGCGTGCCGGTCAGCACCTCGCCTGTGGGGGCGCGGGCGCGGAATGCGTCCCACGATTCCAGCCGCGACGGCAGCGCCCGCAATATCGTCCCGGCATGAGCGCCGGCGATTGCATCGCCGGTGAACTGTTGCCACCACGATTCGGTCTGGCGGTCGTACATGATCAAATCCGAATGGCGCAACATGCCCGACACGCCGAAATCCAGCACGGCCCCATCGACGGTGCGCTCATAGACGACCGACGTATTGCACAGCGGGCAAAACGTAACCGCGACCGGCACGCCGCCGATCACGTCGTTGACGATTTCGTGCTGGATCAGAATCTGCAGCGGGTACGCGCGGGCGACGCCGTTGACGACCAGGCCGATCACCGGCTCGGTCCCGGCCAGCGCCGTCTGCGCCGCCACCGGAACAAACTCCGGCGCGTCGATGGAACGAATGCCGTCGCGGGGCACGCCGCCCGAAATCACCTCGGCCAGATCGATCGTCACCCGCGACCAGTCGGTCGCCGGCCAGCGCGCGCGAATCTCGCCGGGGCTGACGGCGGCGGCATCGGCGGCAACACCGGCGGCGGCGATCGCCAGCACCCAGATCGAGAAGCCCCACCGGCGCCATGTCATGGTCATGTTCCGACTATGGCCCACGCCGCCGCCGCGCCCAAGCGCTGCGCGGTCAAACTCCCGTTACGGATTGTGACCGGCGCACTTGACCGGATTCGCCGCGCCGCCGACACTCCGCCCGCGGATTGGGTTGCACAACGGAGGAACATTGCCCGAATCGGTCGAAAGCATCGTCGTCGGCGCGGGCGTCGTCGGACTCGCCGTGGCCGGCGCCCTTGCGCGCTCCGGCAAGGAAGTCCTGGTGCTGGAATCCGGCGACGATCTCGGCAGCGGTGTCAGCTCCCGTTCGTCCGAAGTCGTCCACGCCGGCCTGTATTATCCGCGCGGCAGCGCCAAGGCCGATCTCTGCGTGCGCGGCCGCCGCCTGCTGTATGCGTTCTGCCGCGAACACCGGGTGCCGTTCAAGGAAATCGGCAAGATCATCGTCGCCACCGCCGCCGACGAAGTCCCGCGGCTGCACGACCTCCACGCCCGCGGCGCGGCCAACGGCGTGACCGGCATCCAGTTCCTGAAGCGCGACGACATCGCGGCAATGGAACCGGCCCTCCAGGGACTGGCCGGTCTGTTCCTGCCGATGACCGGCATTGTCGACAGCCATGCGCTGATGGCGGCGCTCCGGGCCGACGCGGAAAAGCAAAAGGTCACGATCGCGCTCCGGACGCCGTTCCGTTCGGCGCGCGCCGCCGGGCATGCGTTTATCGTCGAAGCCGGCCTCGGCAAGCAGGCGATCGAGGTCCATGGCCGCAATCTCGTCAACGCCGCGGGTCTGAACGCCCAGTCGGTCGCCGCCCGCATCACCCGCATGCAGCCTACCCTGATTCCTAAACGGCATCTCAGTCGCGGCTGCTACTTTTCTTTCTCCGGCAATGCGCCGTTCCGGCACCTGGTCTACCCGCTCCCCGCCGAAGGCGGCCTCGGCATCCATTATTGCCTCGACATGGCCGGCGGCGTGCGTTTCGGTCCCGACCACGAGTGGGTGTCCGACATCGACTACACCGTCGATCCGGGCCGCGCCGAAGCGTTCACGACCGAAATCCGCAAATACTGGCCGCGGCTGCCGGACAATGCGCTACAACCTGCCTACGCGGGCATCCGCCCGCGCATCTTTGGCCCGGGGCAAGAACCGGCGGACTTCATGATCCAGACTCACGAACAGCACGGCATTACCCGCCTCGTAAACCTGTTCGGCATCGAATCGCCTGGCCTTACCGCGGCGCTGGCGCTTGCCGACGATGTCGCCCGGAGCCTGCGTTGATCCGCCGCGCAGCCCTTGTCGTGGCGGCGGCGCTGGCCCTTGCGGCCACCGCAGCGCCGGCCGTGTCCCAGGACTGGGAAAACTGGCTGTTGGGCGGCACATTGCTGCCGGGCGGGCGGGATTCGGATTCGCCGTGGCGCGGCAATCTCGCGCTCGGCTACGGCGTCGCCCCCGCCTTCCCCGGCTCGGTCAGCGCCGAATCGAAACTGCTGCCGCTGATCGACCTCGAATGGCGCGACCGTATCTTTCTGTCCACCCAGCGCGGCATCGGCATCAATTGGCTTCGCGGCTTCAAGACCCGGGCCGGACCGCGCATCATGATCGATCCGGGGCGCTCGCCCGGCGATCACCGCCGCCTCGCGGGCACCCGCAGCGTCAAACGCACCGTCGAGGCGGGACTGTTCATCGTTTCGTACACCGGCGCCTGGCGGTTCAACGCCGACGTGCGCCTCGGCGTGTCCGGCGGTCACGACGGTGTTCGCGCCAATCTCGGCGCTTCCTACGGTCGCCGCATCGCCGAGCGGACCAGCCTGATCCTTGGCGGCCACCTCCGCCTCGACGGCGCGTCGTACAATGCCGATGTCTACGGCAACAAGCAGTCGGCGGTGTCCGAAGCTTCGTTGCGGGTCGACGTGGTGCGCGAATTCGGGGCCGCCAACTATTTGACCGTGTCGGCCAGCGGCGGCGCCCTCGGCGGCCCGGCCAAGCACGCCGCCTACACCGGCACCGGCACGTTCTTCGGCGGCATCCTCGTCGGCCACCGCTTCTAGCGGCACCAGGCCGGCGCTTCGTACCGCCGGCTCCCTTGTTGATGGATCAAATCATCCAGGCACTTGAAGACGGTATGCTGTAAGTCCGAAGGAATTGCCGGCTTCAAGTGCCAGAATCGCTCCACTAGCCCGGATTATTCATGACGCGGGCTGGAATGAAGTAGCGAGCGTAGCGTAAGCTGCTGATCTTGTT
>JAQBXG010000002.1 GCA_027625125.1 Pseudomonadota bacterium | reverse complement strand
CGGCGGGGCCACGGGCGAACGCGCGCGCCGACAGCGGTGCGTCGATGCCGGCCGCCGCCACCGCGTCGTCCAGCACGCCCGCTGTCCATCCCCGGCGCGCGGCCTGCGGCAATGCGGCGTCCAGCACCGCGTCGCGGGCCGCATCCAGAACCGAGTCAGCCCTTGCCGTCATCGTCCGCCTTCGCCGCGTAGTGCTGCAATTCGGATTCGAACATCAACGAGCCAAGATTGTGCATCCGCATCGGATACAGAATCCCCTTCAGGTGGTCGCACTCGTGCTGCACGACCCGGGCGTGAAATCCGGCAAGTTCCTGGTCGATCGCGCTGCCGTCGAGGCCCGTCGCGCGCAACCGCACGCGCGTCGCCCGCGGCACGATGCCGCGCATGTCCGGCACCGACAGGCATCCCTCCCACCCGTCCTCCAACTCCTCGGTCAACGGCTCCAGTTGCGGGTTGATCAGCACGGCGACCTCGTGCGCGCCGCCGTCGCCCTCTTCCTCGTCGTCGTCCTCGTCGCCCGGCGGGATATACACCACGACCTGCTTCGGAACATGGACCTGGTTCGCTGCCAGCCCGCGGCCGTTGGCGTCCAGCATCGTCTCGATCATGTCGCCCACCAGCCGCCGGATCTCCGGCTCTGTCGGGTCCTCCACCGCCTCCGCCTGTACGCGCAGGACCGGGTGACCCATTCGGGCAATTTTCAGAATCGACACGGCTACAGCTCCTTGGCGATATCCTGCACCATCTTCTTGGCGTCGGCGAACAGCATCATCGTGCCGTCGGCATAGAACAGATCGTTGTCGATCCCGGCATACCCCGGCGACAGCGAGCGTTTGACGAACAGCACGGTGTTGGCCTTGTCGACGTCCAGCACCGGCATGCCGAAGATCGGACTCGTCGGATCGTTGCGGGCGGCGGGGTTGGTCACGTCGTTCGCGCCGATGACGATCGCGACGTCGGTGTTCGCAAAGTCGGGATTGATCTCCTCCAGCTCCAGCACGTCCTCATACGGAACATTTGCCTCGGCCAGCAGCACGTTCATATGGCCCGGCATCCGCCCTGCCACCGGGTGAATCGCATACCGCACCCGCACGCCCTTGGCCTTCAGCTTTTCGGCCATTTCCGCCAGCACGTGCTGCGCCTGCGCCACCGCCAGGCCATAGCCGGGCACGATCACCACCGATCCGGCGTTCTCCAGCAGGAACGCGGCATCCTCGGCGCTGCCGGACTTCACCGGCCGGTCGCTGCGCGCCGCCGTCACGGTCGCATCGCCCCCGAACCCGCCCAGGATGACGCTGACGAACGAACGGTTCATCGCCCGGACCATGATGTAACTCAGGATCGCGCCCGACGACCCGACCAGCGCCCCGGTGACGATCAACGCCGAATTGCCCAGCGTGAATCCGATCCCGGCGGCGGCCCAGCCGGAATACGAATTCAGCATCGAAATCACGACCGGCATATCGGCGCCGCCGATCGGAATAATCAGCAACAGGCCGATGACGAACGCCGCCGCGGTCAGACCCCAGAACAGCGTCGGGTCCGGCGACTGTGCGAACAGCACTGTCGCGACGACGATGCCGATCCCGATCACCAGGTTCAACAGATGCTGGCCGGGGAACACGACCGGGTTGCCCGACACCAGCCCCTGCAGCTTGGCAAAGGCGACCACCGAGCCGGAAAACGTGATCGCGCCGATCGCCACTCCCAGCGCCATTTCGATCGCGCTCGCCATCCGGATCGCGCCGTCGGCCCCGGTGATGCCGAATGCGGCGGGATTGGTCATCGCCGCCGCCGCCACCAGCACGGCGGCCATGCCGACCAGGCTGTGAAAGGCCGCCACCAGTTGCGGCATCGCCGTCATATGGATCCTGAGCGCGATGACGGTGCCGATGCCGCCGCCCAACACCAGCGCGGCCAAAATCCAGCCATACGACACGATTTCCGGGTTCACGACCGTGGTGCCGATGGCGATCGCCATACCGGCGATGCCGAACTGATTGCCGCGCCGGGCCGAGTTCGGCGACGCGAGCCCGCGGAGCGCCAGCACGAAACATACCGATGCGGCGAGGTAGGCGAGGGCGGTCAGGTTCGGGGACATGGCCGCGACCTAGCGCTGTTTCTTCTTGAACATCTGCAACATGCGCTGGGTGACGACAAAGCCGCCAAAGATATTGATCGCCGCCAGCGTCATCGCCGCAAATCCCATCACCTTCGCCGCGCTCGCCGCTTCCGGCCCGGCGGCGATCAGCGCGCCGACAATGATGACGCTCGAAATCGCGTTGGTGATCGCCATCAACGGCGTATGCAGCGCCGGCGTGACGCTCCAAACGACGTAATAGCCGACAAAGATCGCCAGCACGAAAATCGACAACTCCCAGATCAGCGGATCAACTTCCATGTCCCCTCCGACTAGTCCGCCAGGCGCGGATGCACGACCTTGCCGTCGCGCACGATCAGCGCCCCGGCGACCACTTCGTCTTGCCAATCTATGGCCACGGCGCCGTCCTTGATCATCGGCGTCAGAAAGTTGACCAGATTGCGGGCGTACTGCGCGCTCGCATCGACGCTGATGCGGCTCGGCATGTTGCGATGGCCGACAATCCGCACGCCGTGGGCCTCGACGACCTCGCCCGGCTTCGACAACGTGCAATTGCCGCCTTGCTCCACCGCCAGGTCGACGATGACCGATCCCGGCGGCATGCCCCGCACCATGTCCTCATCGATCAACACCGGCGCCGCCCGTCCGGGAATTAGCGCGGTGCAGATCGCGACATTGGTGCGGCGCAGCGTCTCGGTGGTGATCTCCGCCTGCCGCCGCTGCAATTCGTCGCCCAACTCGCGGGCATAGCCGCCCGCCGTCTCTGCGTCCTCCATCTCGGGCGGCGCGACAAACGTCGCCCCCAGGCTTTGGACCTGCTCGCCGGCGGCGGCGCGCACGTCGGTCGCCGACACCACCGCGCCCAGCCGTTTGGCGGTGGCGATGGCCTGCAACCCGGCGACCCCGGCCCCCATTACGAACACCCGGGCCGGGGCGATCGTGCCGGCCGCCGTCATCATCAGCGGGAAGGCGCGGCCGAATTCCGCCGCCGCGTCGATTACCGCGCGATATCCGGCCAGGCTGGATTGCGACGACAGCGCGTCCATGCTCTGGGCGCGGCTGATTCGCGGCAGGAATTCCAGCGCGAACGCGGTGATGCCGCTGCTTGCCAACTCTCCAGGCGTTCTGGTCGGGTCCAGCAGTCCCACCAATACCGCGCCGGGCGAAATCAGCGCCAGATCGCTGGCCGCGGGCCGCTGCACCGCCAGCACGATGTCGGCGTCGTCCAGCGCGGCGGCGGCATGGGGCGCGATGGTCGCCCCGGCGGCGGCATAGGCCTCGTCGGCATGGCTCGCGCCCCGTCCCGCGCCGGTCTCGACGGTCACGGCAAATCCCAGCGCCGCCAGCTTTTTGACGCTGTCCGGGGTCGCCGCCACCCGTCGTTCCGCTTCCGCGCGTTCTCGCAGCACCGCAAGTTTCACGGCCTAGACTCCATAGTGGCTTCGATACCATTCGACGAACTGCGGCACACCTTCGGCCAACGTCACGGATGGCGCAAATCCCAGATCGCGGGCCGATGCCTCGATGTCGGCATAGGTCTCGCGCACGTCGCCGGGCTGCATCGGCTCCAGAACGCGCTCCGCCTTGCGCCCGGTTGCCTTCTCGATCAGCTCCACCAGCCGCAACAGCGGCTCGGTGTGATGATTGCCCAGGTTGAACACTCGGTGCGGCGGCTCCACGCCGTCGTCGGCGGGCGGGTGGTCCAGCGCCGCCAGCGTGCCCTTCACGATATCGTCGATATAGGTAAAGTCGCGGCCCATGTCGCCGCGATTGAACACGCGGATCGGCCGCCCCTCCAGAATCGCCTTCGTGAAGATGAACAGCGCCATGTCTGGGCGACCCCACGGACCGTACACCGTAAAGAACCGCAGCCCCGTCAACGGCAACCGATACAGATGGGCATACGACCGGCTCATCTGCTCCGCCGCGCTCTTGGTCGCGGCATACAGCGACAGCGGGCGATCGGTACGGTCGTCAACCGAGAACGGCAGCTTCGTATTGCCGCCGTATACCGAGCTGGACGAGGCATAGACCATGTGCTCGATGCCGTCGGCATGGCGGCACGCCTCCAGCATCGAAAGATGGCCGGTGACGTTGCTTTCAGTATACGCGAACGGATGGTCCAGCGAGTATCGCACCCCGGCCTGGGCCGCCAGGTGCACGATGCGCCGCATCGGCGCGGCCGCCGCCATCGCCGCGTCCATTGCGTCGCGGTCACAGATGTCGGCGCGCACGAACGAAAACTTCTTCGCACCGTCCAGTTGCGCCAGCCGCGCTTCCTTCAGCGCCACGTCATAGTACTCGTTGACGTTGTCGACGCCGACCACGGACTCGCCCCGCGCCAGCAGCGCCGCAGCGACATGAAAGCCGATAAACCCGGCAACGCCGGTCACAAGTACGGTCATGGCAGTCTGTTTCTTGGGCGCGCCGGGCGCCGGCGGGTCACTATTCGGCGGGTTCCGTGATCTCGCGGGCGTCGAACGCGGCCCGTTGTTCGGGTGTGGATTCCCGCTGGTACTTGTCTTTCCACGTCGAGTACGGCTCCCCGTAGACAATCTCCCGCGCCGCTTCGTAGCTGATTTCGATGTCGCGGTCGGCGGCGGCGGCGCGGTACCACTTCGCCAGGCAATTGCGGCAGAATCCGGCCAGATTCATCAAATCGATATTCTGCACGTCCTTCCGCTCGTCAAAGTGCTGCAACAGCCGGCGAAAGGCGGCGGCCTCCAGTTCGGTGCGGGTGTTTTCGTCCATCGGCCTCCCTCCGTTGCCTTCCCGGCGGAATATAGGGCGAACGGCCGCCGCCGTCATGCTCCAGCCGCCGCCGGGATTCCGGCCAGGGTCTCGTCGATCAACATATCGACGACGGCGCGGTGGGCCTCCGCCTCCGACGCCCCGGCGTCCAGGGCGCGGTGGAACGTCTCGATCTGGCGCTGGGCGCTGGTGCCGCGGGCGACGATTTCGCGGGCATGGGCGACCTCGGCGACACAGCCGAACGCCTCCGCGTCTTCGGCCACCAGTTCCAGCAACTCCTCCAGCAGCTCGGCATACGGCACCAGCGTGCCGCGGCCAAAATCGACCATGTTGCCGGTGGTGCCGAACCGCTGCGCCAGCCAGCGGTTTTCGTTGACCAGCGTGCGCGGATAGATGCGCCAGCGCTGGTTGTTCTTGCGCAACCGGTACAGCATCCGCAACAGGCACAAATACATCGCGGCAATCGTCATCGCGTCGTCCAGCTGCGTACAGACGTCCGAGATTCGCATCTCCAGGGTTGGGAACCGCGCCGACGGGCGAATGTCCCACCAGATCTTCGTCGCGTCCTCGATAACGCCGGCGCCGGTCATCTGGCCGACCAGGCGCTGGTACTCGCTCCAGCTTTCGAAGCGGTCGGGGATGCCGGTGCGCGGCAATTCGTCGAACACGCTCATGCGATAGCTCATCAGTCCGGTCTCGTCACCGCGCCAGAACGGCGACGACGTGCTCAGCGCCAGAATGTGGGGCAGGAAGTACACGACCTGGTTCATCAGATCGATTCGCAGGTCTTCGTCGGCGATGCCGACGTGCACGTGCTGGCCACAGATCAACAGCCGCCGCGCCACCGCCTGCATGTCGTTGGCCAGCAGGTTGTAGCGGTCCTTATCGGTGTGCAACTGTTCCTTCCAGCTCGCGAACGGATGCGTGGCGGCGGCAATCAACGCCATGCCGTGCCGGGCCGCCACGTCGGCGACAGTGCGGCGCAGGCGCGCCAGGTCGGCGCGCGCTTCCGCCGGCGTCGCGCACACGGTGGTCTCCACTTCGATCTGGGCGCGCAGAAACTCGGGGCTGACCTGCCCGGTCAGCAGCGCCTCGCATTCCGACAGCATCGATGGCGGCGGGTCGGCGGCAAGGTCGCGGGTCTCGCGGTCCACCAACAGGTACTCTTCTTCGATGCCGATGGTGAACTCCGGTTCCGGGGTCATCACGCCTCCGTTGTTTGATGGGCCTCGGCCAGGTCGGCGACGGCGCGGGCGATCGCCGGCGCCAGCAGTTCGGCGCACCAGGCGACGCCGGCGCTGGAATCGATCAAGTCCTGCCGCACCTCGATCAGCACGTTCGCGCGGCCCTGTTTGTCGCCGTGGTGGCGGCACGAATAGCCCTCGGGAAACGCGCCGGAGTACGGTTCGTTGTCGCCGATCACCAGATCGGGTTGGCCGTCCAGTGCCGCCAGCAATCGCTCCGCCAGGCGCCGATCGGCATCCGACAGGATGCCGAAATGCCAGGGCCGGGCGAATTCGTCCAGAAACGGCGTAAAGCTGTGGATGGATACCAGCGCCGGGCGCAGTCCCGCGGCCTCGATCGCCGCCAACTCCGCGGCGACGGCGCCCTGATAGGGTTGAAAATAGGCCCGCTCCCGCGCCTCGGCCTCGCGCGCCGACAACCCCCGGTTTCCCGGCACGTCGAACCCATGGGACCGGCCGGGGATCGATGTCTCGTGCCACGGCGGGCGGTTGCAATCGATCACCAGCCGCGACACGCCCCCCAGCACCGCCCCGGCCCCCAGCAGCGCCGCCAGCCGGTGCGTCAATTCCCCGGCGCCGATGTCCCAGGCGACGTGACTGCGGCGCGCCGCGATCGAACATCCCAGATCGCCATAGGCGGGGGGGATGCGGTCGCTGGCGTGGTCGCAGATCAACAGGATGCCCCTCGGCGAACGCTGGTCGATGCGTTCGAACGGCGGCAGTTCGTCGGCGGCCGGGGCCGGATCGGACAGTTGCGCCATGACCTCTTGGAAGTTGCGGGAGTGGGGAGGAGCTTGTGCGTATACTAGCCCGATCCCCTCCGGCTGTGTTTCGCCGGAATATTTCTGGAGACGCCCATGCGGCGATTGCGGCACACCAAGATCATCGCGACCCTCGGTCCGGCCAGTTCGACGCCGGACACCCTGCGAAGCCTCTTCCGCGCCGGCGCCGATGTTTTCCGCCTCAACTTCAGCCACGGCGATGCCGCCACCCAGCGGGAAATGGTCCAGCTCATCCGTGGTCTGGAAACGGAGTCGGGCCGTCCGATAGGCATCGTCGGCGATCTCCAGGGACCGAAGATCCGCATCGGCGAATTTGCCGACGGCGCGGTGGCGCTGAAGCCAGAGCAGGCGTTCCGCCTCGATCTCGACCCGACGCCCGGCGATTCCACGCGCGTGCGCCTGCCCCATGAAGAAGTGTTCGCGGCGGTTCGGGCGGGCGACGAACTGCTGCTCAACGACGGCCGCATCCGCCTGCAAATCGAGCGCGTCCACGGCGGCGCGCTCGCGACCCGGGTACTCGAAGGCGGTCCGCTGTCGGACCACAAGGGAGTCAATTTTCCCGGCGTGACGCTGCCGTTGAAGGCGCTGACGCCAAAGGACGAGGTGGACCTCGAATCGGCGCTGGCGCTCGGCATCAACTGGATCGCCCTCAGCTTCGTGCAGCGTCCCGAAGATGTGGCCGAGGTGCGCGAGCGCATCTCCGGTCGCGCGCTGTTGATGACAAAGATCGAAAAGCCGTCGGCGGTCGCGGCCCGTGATGCAATCTACGCGCTATCCGACGGCCTGATGGTCGCACGCGGCGATCTTGGGGTCGAAATGCCGCTCGAACAGGTGCCGGGGATTCAAAAGCTGCTGATTCGCGCCGCCCGCGCGGCGGGCAAGCCAATTGTCGTCGCCACCCAGATGCTTGAATCGATGATCCACGCGCCGACGCCAACCCGGGCCGAGGTTTCCGATGTCGCCACCGCCATCTACGACGGCGCCGACGCGGTGATGCTGTCGGCGGAATCGGCGATTGGCTCGTATCCAGTGGCGGCAGTCAAAACGATGAACCGCATCGCCGAACAGGTGGAAAAAGACCCGGTCTACCGCGCCCTGGTCAACGCCGACAAACCGCCGCCCGAGGCCACCAGCGCCGATGCGATCAGCGCCGCGGCGGCGCAGACCGCCGAAACCCTGCATGCGGCGGCCATCGTGTCCTACACCGCCACCGGCTCGACGGCGATCCGCGCCGCGCGCGAGCGGCCCAGCGTTCCGGTCCTCGGCCTGACCCCGAACATCGACACGGCGCGGCGGCTGTCGCTGGTCTGGGGCGTCCACTGCCTCCAGGTGCGCGATCCCACCAGCTTCAACGACATGGTCGAACTCGCGTTTGACGCAGCGCTGACCGACAGCTTCGCGGTCAAGAACGACCGCCTGGTAATCATGGCCGGGGTGCCATTCGGCACCGCGGGCGCGACCAACGTGATGCGCGTCGCGCGCGTCCGAACCCCAAAGCGCTAGTGGTACGAATCCAGCGCTTCGTACCACGAGCCCGTTTGTTGATGGATCAAATTATCCAAGCACTTGAAGATGTTATGCCGCACGTCCGCAGGCATTGCGGGCTGCAAGTGTTTGGATTGATCCACTAGGCTGCTAGGCGTCCTTGCGCCAGATCACTTCGGACACCGGCACCGGTTCGTCGAAGCCCTTGAAGTTCATCGTCCCCAGGTCGTTGAATTCCACCTGCTTGCCGCGGCACAACTCGCGCACCAACTGAGAAACGGCGATCTGATCCATCGCCGCGTGCTGCGCGACCCGCGCCGCCATCTGCACCGGCGTGCCGAACAGATCGTCGTTCTCGCTGATCGGCTCGCCGGCGTTGACGCCGATCTTCACGTGCAGCGGCATGTCGGGCGCGTTGCGCGTGTGAATCGCCGCGCCGCGCTGGATTTCCGCCGCCGCCTCGACCGCCTGGGTCGCCTGCCCGAACGACGCCATGATGCCGTCGCCGGTATGTTTGATCTCGTTGCCGTCGAACCGGCGCAACGCCTCGCGGGCGATGCGGTTGTGCGAATTCATCACCTGCTTGAACAGGTCGTCATCGTCGCCGCCGCCAACGGCCGCGACATAGGTGAACATGATCGCGACGGTGCCGGTGGCGGCGCTCTTTTGCTCCTTGCTGTTCCATTCCTCCAGCGCGTTTTCCAGAAAAAAGCCGATGTCCGTCTCTGACTCGTCCTCCATCAACAGCGCTTCTTCTTGCTCGGTCAGCTCGCCCGCCGCCGCCTTGGCGCGCAGCTCCTCGTCGCGCAGGAACGACGCCATAGCCTCCCGGCCGGCCCGGAACATGCCCAGATAGCGCGGCTCCATCAGATACCCCTCGTACTTGCCGGCGAATTCGGTCGCCTTGTCGCCGGACCTCCCGGTGGCCTGTACACAGGCGGCGACGATCGCCGCCATCTGGTCGGGGGTGCCGTTCTTTTCCGAATACGCCTCGGCGGCGCCGGCCAGAAACAGGTCGGTGCCGAAATGGTCATAGGTCGAAAGCTTGCCGCTGCTCAGAAACTTCGACTTGGTGTTGGCCAGAAACTCCAGACAGCGGGCGAAGAACGTCATCACGCTCTTCGTCGCCGCCGCCAGCGCGGGTGAATCGGACGGCGGCGGGGCCTCGTCGCCGTCATCGCTGTCGTCCGCGTCGCCGCCGGCGCCCTGGCCGGCCGATTCCGCGCGCGCGGTTTGCTCGTCGTGCTGCCCGTCGCGTTCTCTGCGGCGTTGCTCGCGCTCCTTTTCGTCGGCGGACTGCTCCCCGTCGCCCGCAACGCGAGTGGCCGCGGTGCGGGTCGCCTTACGCCGCGGGCGCGGCGCGCGGGTCCCGCCGCCGACCGAAAACGCCTGGGCGAATTCGCGCCATCGCACCATGTTCGGCAGCGCGACCAGCAGTGTCACAAAGAACAAAATGCCGAACACCTTGATCGGCAGGCCCGATCGCCCCAGAAACGTCTCGAACACGCCGTAGCCGCCAACCAAGCCGAGAAACCAGGACACCCCTCCGGCCACCACGGCGGCGGCGGCGATCGCGCCCACCAGTTTCGTGATGACCAGCGCCTGTGATGCGGCGGCCTTCTTCGGGCCGCTGACCAGATCGGGAATCTCGTCGTCGCCGTCCGCCGCGTCGTCGTCGGCGCCGCCCGCCGCCGCCGCCGGCGCGGGCTGTTCCTCCGGCTCCAACAGCCGGTCGCGGCCTTCGGGGATCCCCATGCCGCCGGCCGCGCCGCCTTTCAGCTCGGTGAATACGGCCAGCTCGCGCGTGTCGCCGGTGTTGGTATCGTGGGTCTCGCGAACCAGCGTGACGCCCTTGACGTCCTTGCGGCCAGCGGCGGCTTCCGCGGCGCGCTTCGCGTCCACGGCCTCGCTTTGCTTGAAACTCTGGTCGCGGGTCCACCTGCCGCCGGAATGCAGGTAGACGACGTACACAACTTCCTTCAACGCGGGTACCCTTCCGCAAAGCGTTGCCGTTGCCGCCGTCGGGCGGTGGTTCCGTGCAGCGGCATCAGTCTAACGAAGGTGCCGCGGCCGCGGCAATTCCCGCAGCGCCGAGCATGGCGGAATCTGCCGATCCTTCGCCAATTCGGCAGCCAGCCGCGACGGAGTGCGGCCTACGGCGCGGGTCGCGGGCCGCCCGGCGGCCGCGCGTCGCCGTCGGCGCCATAGGTAAAGACCGCGGTCAGATCCTGCCATCCCACCATGTTCGGCAGCACGACGGCGAACGACACAACAAACAGGATGCCGAATACCTTCACCGGCTGCCCGCGCGCACCCAGAAAGAATTCGAACACCGTATAGCCGCCGACCGCCCCCAGAATCCACGACGCCACCGCCGCCACCGCCCAGCTCAGCGCCAAAGTCCCGGCGATTCGCAGCACCACCTGCACCGGACGGGTGCCGCGCCGCTTGCGCGCCGCGGATTTTTTCGCGGCGGGGGCGGGCGCGGCGGCAGGGGCCGCGGCGGCGTACGGGAGCGGCTCCGGCGCGGCCTTCGGGTCCAGCACCGGGTCCCGGCCCTTCGCAATCGCCAGCGGCGCAATTTCGGCGCTCTTCAATTCCGAGAACACCGCCAGCTCGTGGGTCTTGCCGGCCTCGCGGTCGTCGGTCTCGCGCACCAGCGTCGCGCCCTGCGCGTCCTTGCGGGCGACGCCGTCGACGGCGGCCTTTCTGGCCTCCTTCGCGTGCGATTCGGGAAAGGTCTGGTCCAGATTCCACCGCCCGCCGGAATGGAGGTAGACGACGTAGGCAACTTCCTTCAACGGGAACGAACCTCTCGTTGCCGGGGCAGCGGCCGGTGCGGTGGCCAGTCTGCGAAGTGTAGCCAACCGCGTCCCGGCCCGGCAATCACCGCCGGGCGGCGTTCCGGCCTACGGCGTCAAACAGCCGCGAAGCGCCTCGGCCACGGCCCGCAGCATGTCGCCGTACGCATGCGCGCCCGGCGCAATGCCTGCGCCCAGCGGATCGGCGCGGGCGATGCGGGCGCCGGTCCCGTCGACCAACGCCGCGGCCAGACCGGGCGGCGTCGCCCGGTCGGTGACCAGGCATCCGCTTCCCGCTTCCGAAAGCTGCCGCCGCGCCGCCAGCATCGTCCGCGCGCCGGGGGCCTGGTCGGGACTGGCGGCCAACGGCCCCAGATCGCGGAGCCCATAGCGCCGCGTCAGGTACTGCATTGAATCGTGCAGGAACATCAGCGCGACGTCGCGACCCGGCAGCAGCATCGCCGCCAGTTCGGCATCCAGCGCCGCCAGCCGCGCGGCGGCGGCGGCGGCATTGGCGGCATAGTCTGCGGCATGGTCCGGGTCCGCGGCCGCCAGCGCCGCGGCGATCGCGGAGACGCTGATCCCGGCGTTTGCCGTGTCCATCCAGAAATGCGGGTCCGCGCCATCGTCGCCCGCGTCGGCGATTCGGGCCGGCAACAACATCAGCCCCGGCGAGCGACCCAGCGCCACGACATCGGCGCCCGCCAGCCCGTCCAGGGTGCGTTCCAGAAACGCTTCCAGCTCCGGTCCCGCCCAGAACACGACATCGGCGGCGGTCAGCGCGGCGGCGTCCGAAGGGCGCATCGCGAAATCGTGCGGCGACGCGCCGGGCGGCAACAGCAACACCGGCTCGCCGATGCCGTCCATCACCTGCGCGACCAGGCTGTGCAGCGGCTGGATACTGACCACCACATTCGGCGCAGCCGTCGCTGTCCCGGACACGAACGCCAGCATCGACACCACGAACGCCGTCGCGGCCAGGCCGGCGCGGCGGGACAACAAACTCGGCGTCGCCGCCAGGTTGCCGAACGTCATGTCTGGTGCGAAGAAGCCGGCGGCTGTTGCGCGCGCGCCGCCGTCAGCATCGATTTCTGCAATTTCTCGAACGCCCGCACCTCGATCTGGCGCACCCGTTCGCGGCTGATGCCATAGACCTGCGACAAATCCTCCAGCGTCGTCGGCGATTCCGCCAACTGCCGTTTTTCCAGGATGTCGCGTTCCCGCTCGTTCAGATGCTGCATCGCGCCGGTCAGCAACGCGCGGCGCTGGTCCATCTCTTCGTTGGCGCCGTATACAGTCTCCTGGTCCGGCGATTCGTCGACCAGCCAGTCCTGCCATTCGCCCTCGGCATCGGCGCGCACCGGCGCATTCAGCGAATTGTCCTGCGAGGACAGACGCCGGTTCATATTGACGACCTCGCGTTCGGGCACGTTCAGCCGGTCGGCGATCTGCTTCACCTTGTCCGGGTGCAGGTCGCCGTCCTCCAGAGACTTCATCTGCGCCTTCACCTTGCGCAGGTTGAAAAACAGCTTCTTTTGCGCCGCGGTCGTGCCGATCTTCACCATCGACCACGAATGCAGGATGTATTCCTGGATCGACGCGCGAATCCACCACATCGCATAGGTCGCCAGCCGGAACCCGCGCTCGGGATCGAATCGCTTGACCGCCTGCATCATGCCGACGTTGCCCTCGGCGATCAGGTCGGCCAGCGGCAGCCCATAGCCGCGATACCCCATCGCGATCTTCGCCACCAGCCGCAGATGCGACGTGACCATGCGGTGGGCGGCGTCGCTGTCCTCGTGTTCCTGCCAGCGCTTGGCCAGCATGTACTCTTCGTCCGGCTCCAGCATCGGAAACTTGCGGATATCCTGCAGATACCGCGACAGGTTGCCTTCCGGAGACAGATTGGGAACCAGGGTGCCGGATTCGGCCATCATCGAACTCCTCGGCATGCTGGCGCCGTCGGCCAAGTATATCAAACCGCTAGCCGGCGCTAGACCTGCATATGGTCAGGATTTCGGCCAGTTCAACCGGAAACGGAATCGTGAACGCCATGGCGGCGCCGGTCAACGGATGGCGGAATTCCAGCGCCGTGGCGTGCAGGAACTGGCGTTCCAGCCCCGCCACCGTGGCCCCGGCGGCGGCGGGCAGGCGCTCGCGGCGGCCCTTCTGCGCGCCGCCATAGGCGCGGTCGCCGACCACCGGATGGCCGCGATGGGCCAGATGCACGCGGATCTGGTGGGTGCGGCCGGTGTCCAGCCTGCACTCGACCAGCGCCAGCATGCCGCCGCACAGGCGCTCGACCACGGCATAGCGGGTGCGGGCCGCCCGCCCGCCCCGGTCCAGCACCGCCATTATCTTGCGGTTGCGCGGGCTGCGGCCGATGTTGCCGTCGATCACCCCGACCGCCGGCTGCGGGGTGCCCCACACCAGCGCCCGATAGGTGCGGCGGATCGAGCGGTCGGCGAAACCTTCGACCAGCGCCCGGTGGGCGGCATCGGTCTTCGCCGCGACGATCAGCCCGCTGGTGTCCTTGTCCAGGCGATGGACGATGCCGGGCCGCCGCTCGCCGCCGATCCCCGACAGGCTGTCGCCGCAATGGGCGATCAGCGCGTTGACCAGCGTGCCGTCGGCGTTGCCGGCCGCCGGATGCACGACCATGCCGGCCGGTTTATCGATAACGATGACCGCGTCGTCTTCATAGACGACCGCCAGCGGAATCGCCTCGCCCTGCGGCCGCGCGGCCACCGTCGGCGGCACCCGCACTTCGGCGGCGTCGCCCGGTTTGATCTTGGCCGATGCATCCGATACCGTCGCGCCGTTCAGCGTCGTCCGCCCCGACAGGATCAGCGCCTTGAGCCTCGCACGCGACAGCTCGGGCAATTCCACCGCCAGCCACCGGTCCAGCCGCTGGCCCGCGTCGGTCGGTGCGGCGGGTCCGGCGCGCAGGATTTTTTCCGCTGACATTGCATGATCCAGAATATCCGGCTGCTGAAGGCGGTGGTGATTGTTTTGGGCCTCGGCATTGTCGTCGGCCTCGGCGGTCTGCTGGTCGCATTGGGCCAGCGCGCCAATGATCGCGCCAGCGCGGCCACCAACGACGTTCCGTTCACCGCCGCCGCCGGCCTGGAACGCATTCGCATTCCCGACGGCGCGCGAGTTCTGGAGGCCGACCTCGACGGCGGCCGCCTGTTGCTGCGGCTGCGGCTCGCGAACGGGGCCGAGGAAATCGCGATCCATGACCTCGCCACCGGTGCGCGATTGGGCGCAGTGGCCATCGCGCCTTGATCTCGACGGTGCGAATCCCGGCCGCCGACCTTGCGGCGCTGGCGGAACGCGCGGTCGCCGCCGCACCGCTTGAGGCCTGCGCGTTGCTCGCAGGCGTGCGCGTTTCCGATACCGTCACCGTCACCGCGGTCCATGCCGCCGACAACGTCGCCGCCGATCCCGCCCGCGGGTTCGAGGCCGACCCCCGCGTGCTGTTGCGCCTGCACCGCGAGCTGCGCGGCCGCCCGGCCGAACTCGTCGGCGTCTGGCATTCCCACCCCGGCGGCGGCGCCGAATTGTCGGCGACCGATCTCGCCCGCGCGTGGGATGCGTCCATGGTCTGGTTGCTGACCCCGGTCACCGGCGGCCGCGCCGCCGTCACCACCGCCCACCGCGTCGTGATGGCGGGCGTCGGATCGGCCGCCCGCGCCGTCGCGTTCGCGCCGCTCGCGCTCAAACCCAGCGAATAGGCAGTCAGCACCGCCCGTGCGTGGCGTTTATCCAGCTATTGGCTAGATAACGTCGGAGACGATGCGGAGAAACCGCTCGCGAACCGCGGCGGCAATCTGGGATTGCGGCGTATTTCGTCCGCCGGCATAAACGGCTATGCCGGTTTGTATCGTGTCGGAAAACCCCTGCGCGACCGGCTCGCGAACTCGCTCGGGCGCGTTGGCTCCGAACTGGATCACAGTCTCCTTGACGGCGTCCGCGCGGTCGACAATGCCGATCGTCACGTCGGCCACGGCGATGTAGGTATCCTCCGTTACGTGACTGCCAAGGATGGTGCCGAGTGTGACTCCCGTCAACACGCCCAGCGCCACATCAACTCCGCCGTCCGCGCGCGCCCCCGCTATTCCACCAGCCGCCGCCCCTAGGAAGCCGATTTCCTGAGCGATGTTTGAAGTTGCTTGGCCGGAGTAGACGACATTGACATCGAACAACAGGCCAAAATCATCGTCATCGGCGGCAACGGGTTGATACCCTTTTTGCGCCAGTGCTGCCTCAATCTGATTCAGAAAGGCCGACAACGAAAACGCCGGATCACCGGAGGTATTCCGAACTCGTACCTTGATTCTATGATTGGCGAACATGCTTGCATCGATGACCAGGTTCTTTTCGATCACCGACCCGAACTGAAGGCCTGTCTCCGGGTCAAGCACCATTCCCATCCGCTGTACTGGTGCGCACGCGATGAGAAATGCAGCCAGAACGAATGCCGCTGAACTGATTCTGGCCGCCACCGCAGTCATCGCGTTTCAATACCGTTTTGATGCAGAAACTCAGTCACTTCTGCGTAATGTACGGCAAAACTCAATCCTTCGATCTCGGTCGCAGCGAGCTTCTGCGTATTGACGCCGACGACGAGTCCGGACAGGAACAACGGCCCACCGGAGTTCCCTGGATTGATTGCAGTATCGGTCTGAAAGAACCGGACAGGCCGGCCGCCTGGCATGAATGTGCTGCGTATCTCCCGCATAGCGCTGACGACCCCGCGGGTAACGCTGAATTCAAGCCCCGTGGGGTGTCCCATTGCCTCCACCGTGGCGCCCAACGGCACATTCAAGTCCTTGTAGAATTCGACTGGTTGCCCTCGGGCTTGAACCTGAATGATCGCAAGGTCAAGCCGGACATCCTGCGCAATAACGCGCCCGAACGTCTCCTGACCCGAATACAGCTTCATCTCGACAAATTGTGTTCCGTCGATGACATGGAAATTGGTTAAAATGACGTCATCCCGGACGTAAAAGCCTGTGCCAATCCCTCCGCTTGGGTGGTAGACCACCACAACGCTTTCCATTCTGGCGTCGTCGTTCGCTTCAATCCCAAACCTGCGCGCCTCCAGAGCGGCGAGGACCGCGTTCTTTTCGTCGAGAATTCTTTCTCGAAGGTCCGCAACGGCCGGCACAGGTTGCCGTTCCATCGGAGATTCAAGGAACTGCTTCAGAATTGCCGAAAGTCCAACTTCGACGCCGCTGTCCTCGAACGCAAGCACTGCGTCCTCGGAATCCAGGTTGACCAGTTGTTGGGAGCGTGTGCGGTCAGCTTCATGAAGGTCGTAGGAAACCGTGAACGACCTTGTTTCTCGCAGCTCAAACGAGTCCTCGACCAAGACCCCGGCAAGGCGATCGACGACGTAGTATTTTACGTCCGCCTCTTTTGAAACCTCGAGTGACATGCGGCTGTATGAGTAGTTCTGATAGACCGGTTCCGTCAGCGTCTGTGGCGTACCGCTGACCTTCTCTCGCGCCGCCTGCAGAACGCCCTCCGCTTCAGTGATGGCGCCACGCAAGATCAAGACCGGAATCAGGCCACACCCGACACAGTTCGAGAGGGCCGCGCGCGCTTGCTGATAGTTGATGGTCGCGACATCCAGTTCATTCTCGGCCAGCCTGTACTCCGGGTTCGCGACCTGGCGTGCGCCGGTCTGGAATTCTGAGGATACAGTATCCGTTCGGGTAATCTTGCGGTCGACGCGAGCGGCCCTCACATCGACGATAATGAGAATGTCTGCGGCCATGACAGCGGGGCGCGCGAACGCATCCTGCAGCTCTGCCGTCGCCGTATCTACAGGCAGGTCTACGTCGATGCCGACAGCAAATTGCAGCTGTTTGTCGGCCACCAAAGAACGGCTGGTGACGTCGATCATCGCCACACGGGCGCCCGGAATGGTCTCCAATGGCAACCCGGCGGCATTTGTGGCGAATACTGCCTCAAGGATTGCGGCCAATTCCCTCGAGTCTGCGGCACCTGCCTCGTTCAGCCGCGCTTCGTAGAATCGCAGTCCCATTTCGTTGGTCGTGCGCGCAGGCAGCGCGAAACGATATTCTTGAAAGACCTGCGCGAGGGCATCGGCATTCGGCTGGGCAACGTAAATCTCGTGTGCCTCCGGATGTTCTGCGTGAAACTGTGCTGCTGATAGTGTCACAGGGTAGGCGGCGAAGAAGTTGGGTCCATCCGCCAACGGAAAGTTGGCAAATGCCGCCCATGCCGATTCGTCGATTTCCTTCTTGAGCGCATCGTGCTGCCGAAGCAGCGAATCATACGCGGGCAGCCTGTATTGTGCGGCCAGCAGGATGTCGTGTTCTTCGGCCAACGCGATCGCCGCCGTAGCACTCTCCAACGCTTGCCGCACGCTCGGCCAAGCATCCGGTTCGGCCGGCCAGTCGACGGTTTCCACCATTCGAACGGCACTGCTCAATTCGGGCAATACCTCGGCCGTGATCGCCGAAGCCAGCCGCTGGATGACATCTTGATGTTTGTCGGGCGCCGCGTCGAAGAATGGCGCCTGGTCCTCGTAAATATTGGAGGCGGTGGCCAGGTCGCCCGCGTCCAGTGTGTCGCTAAGGTGCTGCGCCGGACTGAAGAACGCGTTGTAGACGAACTCTCCGGTCGTCGGATTCGTCGCCGCGCACCCTGCAAGCGTGATGCATGCCGCAGCGAAGCTCCCGTGCCCGAGGCCCACGATCCTCAACAGGCCACCCCCCAGTACCGCCTCTTTGCGCGCAAGTGCAAAATAGCCCCGATCATTGGCCGAATCAACTGCAGGTAGGCGCCGCCTGAAATTGGCGCCCTTGGCGCTCCGCCACGCTTGATCCCCGCCCGGCCGGGGTCTATCTCTGTGGTCTCCGGCCACGTCCCCTTCGTCTAGTGGCCCAGGACATCGGCCTCTCACGCCGAAAACAGGGGTTCGAGTCCCCTAGGGGACGCCACCGCCGCCGTTTCTATCCCCACCACCGGAAAGGCACCCGATGATTCGCACCCTGGCGGCCGCCGCGTTGTTCGTCGCGGCCCTCGCGACGCCCGTCGCCAACGCCCAATCGACCCGCGAGGTCATCGGCTGGTGCCAGGACGTCACCGCCGGCGACTACGAACGGGGCTATTGCGAAGGCGCGTTCACCGCCTTTCGTGGCTGGAGCCGCTTCACCCTCGACGGCGAGCATGTCCTCCAGATCTGCCTGCCCGATGAAGATCCTGTCTCCCGCCTCGTCGGTGCGGTCGCGGCGTTCGTCGAAAAGTTCCCCGAAGCCGAGGCGGACGATTTCCCGATCGTCGCCCACGCCGCCCTCAGAATCCTGTACCCCTGCCAACCGCGCGAATAATCGCCGCCGCGCGGGAATCCCGCTATTCTGCAAAGCGCCGCGTCACCGGCGGCGTCTCGTCCGAAAGGCGAAAACCATGAAACATGCCGCGAAAACCGCCGCGCTGGGTCTGGCCGCGGCGTTGGCCGTTGCACCCGCATCCGCGGTATTCGCCGCCGACGGCGTGCTGGCCGGGTTTGGCGGCATACCGTTCGGGGCGACGATGGCGGCGGCCAAGGCGGCCCCCGATATCGAAATCCGCGACGAGCCATGCAACGCCAACACCTGCCAGCTCATCTACCGCACCACCGCCGACGGCTACCCGGTCACGGTGTGGCAAAACTTCACCGACGACGCGGCCGGCCTCGCCGAAGTGTTGATCCGCGCCAGCGTCACCGGCAGCCGCTTCACAAACACGTCGCAGTGCGACCGCGCATTCAACCGCGTCTTTACGCTGCTGCAGTCGCGCTACGGCGCCGCCGACGTGCCGATCGTGCAGCGCAACGAAACGGTCGACGCCGCCGTGGTCGAGGTGCGCGAAGTCACGTTCTCGTTCCCCGACGGAGCGTCGATTCGCGAAAAACGCGACGTCACGGCCGACGGCACCTGCGGCCTGCGACTGTTCTATCGCCCGTCGCAAAGCGTCGGCAACGCAACCCGGTTCTAGAGCAATTTCTGACCAAATAGAACCATTCTGGCGGTGCGGATTTGGGTCAAGATCGAGGGTTTCGGCGATGAGCATAGCGGTCGCTACGCGCGAGCCGAAACCCGATGATATTGGCGCAAAGCCGCCCGCCCCGTACGGGTTGGCGATCAGCGGGCAGCCACCTTGTCAGACGGCTTGCCCGATGCTACGGCATCGCGCGTCGCCGTCTTCCGCGTGGACTGCCGCCCCGAATCGCCAACAGAATTGATTCTATTTGGTCAGAAGTTGCTCTAGCCGCCGGCGGCCGGCTCGCGGACCGTCAACAACAGCGCCGCGCCACCGGCGAAAAACAGCAGCAAGACCGAAAGCCCCCAACGCTGACTGTCAGTGGCTGCGGTCAGCATGGCGACCAGCGCCGGGCCGAGAAACGCCGTCGCCTTGCCGGTCAGCGCATACAGGCCGAAGAACTCGGTGCGTTGCGCGGCCGGCGCCAACCGCGACATCAATGACCGGCTGGCGGCCTGGGCGGGGCCGACAAAGATGCCCAACGCCGAACCGAATACCCAAAATCCCGTCACCGACGTCACCACCAGCGCGCCGGTCGCGGTGACGAACAGACCCGCGAGCGACAGCAGGATCGTTCGCTTCGGCCCCATGTGGTCGTCGATCCAACCGAACGCGATTGCGCCGACCCCCGCGGTCAGGTTGAGGACGATGCCGAACAGCAGCACCTCCGCCAGTTCCATGCCAAAGGCGCCGGCGGCATAGATGCCGCCGAACACGAACACCGTCGTCAGTCCGTCGGCGTACAACATGCGGGCGACCAGAAACCGCACGATGTCGCCATAGCGGCGCACGGCGCGCAACGTGCGCACCAGGTCGGCGAGGCCGGACCGCGCCTGTGCGCCGAGACCGGCGACCTTTGCCGCGCGATCCGGCGTCCACAGAAACATCGGGATCGCGAAGGCCACCAGCCACGCCGCGGTCATCGGCCCGACGATCCGCACGTGCTCGGCGGCGCTTTTGTCCAGGCCGAACAGCGGCGTATCGGTCTGCACGAACAACACCAGCGCCAGCGTGATCGACACCAGCCCGCCGGCATAGCCCATGCCCCAACCCCAACCCGACCAACGGCCGACGCGACTTGCCGGGGCGATGTCGGGCAGCATCGCGTTGGCGAACACCTGACAGAACTCGAACGCGACCCCGGCGACCGCGAACCACACCATCGCCCACAGGATGAAGGCGGTGTCCGGCTCCGCCCACCACAACAGCGCCGACGCGGCGGCGGCGATGGCGCTGAACGCCAACAGCCACGGCTTGCGCGGACCGCCCGCGTCGGCAACGGCGCCGATGATCGGCGCCAGCAGCGCCACAAACAGGCCGGAAATGCTGGACGCCGCGCCCCACAACTCCTGTCCGCGCACGTCGTCGCCGACGATGCCCTGGCTGAAATACGCGGCAAACACGAACGTGACGATCAGCGTGTGAAACGCCTGCCCGGCCCAGTCGTACAGCGCCCACGCGAAGCGCCCGCGGGTGCCGCCCGCGTCGACGAACCCCGATTGTGGAGTCACCGTGACCGCCTCAGTCCCGGTGCCGGGTCCAGGTCTGGCTGCGCCCAAGGATCGGCAGCAGCACGTAGCCGCGAACGATCAGCGTGCCGTCGTCGGCAAGCCGCATCATGCAGCGATAGGTCTTGCCGTCTTCGGGGTTATAGATGGTGCCGTTCCGCCAGCGTCCGGGCCTGCCGTCCGGCTCGAAGCCGGCGATGATCTCCAGCCCCATCAACGGCCGTGCGCGCAACGCCTCGTCTTCGTTTTCGTCGTCGACTTTCGGCGTCCCGTCCGTTTCCAGCGGCTCCTCCAGCCAGACGATGCGGCCGCACAAAGCATCGCCGCAGCCATAGACCTCAACCCGCGACAGCCCGCCCTCGGTGATCCACTGGCCCAGCGCCGCGTCCCGGGCCTCCGGCTCCTGGGCGGCGGCATCGCCGACGGTGGTCGCAAGCAAGACCACGGCGACGACTGCCGATCGCGGCCGCATCGCCATCTCCTAGCGGCCGGACAGCATCGCGCGCACCTGGCGGTTGGCCAGCGCCAGCCGTGCGATGTCGACGGTGCCGCCGGCGCGGAACTCGGCGATCAGTTCGCGGGTGCGGGCGACGGTCACGGCGTTTGCCGCTTCCCAGGCGCGCACCGCAGGATCGCCGCGGGCCCGCGACGCCGACGCCAACACGCGCCCCGCCAGGGCCCGTTGCTGGCTGTACAGGTCGTCGACGATCGCACCGATGGCCAGGCTTTGCCAGTGGCTGTCGGCTGCCACGCCGACGGCGGCGGCCCGCAGCCAGTCCAGCCCGAGCAACGCGCCGACGCCGAAGAACACATCGCCCACGTCCGTGACCGGCTTGCGGATCGTATTGGCGGCGGAAACGATATGACCGGCGGAGCGCAACGGCGCCAGGGCGGCGATGCGCCGCGCGAGATCGGCGGGGACGCCGTCGGCGATGAAGCGCGCTTCGCGTTCGCCAAACGATTCGCTGTCCAGACTCCGCAACAGGGTCGGCAGCGCCAGCTCCAACGCCGCCGTCCCGTCCGCATACCGCTTGACGGTATCGGCGACGTCCATCGGCTGAGTCTCGCTGTGCAAGAACCACTTCGTCATCGTCCGCACCAGCGCTTCGATTTCGACCAGCATGCGTGTCTGCACGTCCGCCGGGACGACGTTGTCGAGCGCCTCGATTCCTTGCCACAGCGGCCGCAGCCGGAACACGTCCCGCACCACCGCATACCCGCGCGCGATGTCCGCGGCCTGAAAACCGCCGTCCTGTGCGACCTCGCTGACGAACGACGCGCCGTTGCGGTTGACGACGCTGTTGGCGATGGCGGTGGCAATGATCTCGCGGCGCAGCCGGTGGCGCGAAATCTGACCCGCAAAACGCTTGCGCAGCGCGGACGGAAAATACAGCTCCAGTTCCTGGCCGAAATACGGATCGTCGGGCACATCCGATTCCAGCAGCGACTGGTACAGCGTGTTCTTGGCATACGCCAGCAACACGCTCAGTTCGGGCCGGCACATGCCTTCGCGGGCCGCCTCGCGTTCCGCCAGCGTTTCGTCGTCCGGCAGGGATTCCAGCGCCCGGTCGAGCTTGCCGGCGCGTTCCAGTTCGCGGGCAAATCGCGCCTGCGGATCCAGCTTCTCGGCCGCCTGCAGTTGCATCGCGCTGATCGCCTGGGTCTGCAAATAATTGTCGCGCAACACCTGCGCCGCGACCTCGTCGGTCATCGCCGCCAACAGCTTGTCGCGCGGAGCCATCGTCAATTCACCGGCGGCCATTGCCTGCCCCAGCAGAATCTTGATGTTGACCTCGTGGTCCGAACAATCGACCCCTGCGGAATTGTCGACAGCGTCGGTGTTGATGCGACCGCCCTTGCGGGCAAACTCGATGCGGCCACGCTGCGTAAATCCCAGATTGCCGCCTTCGCCGACCACACGGCAACGCAACTGCCTGCCGTTCAGCCGCAGCGGGTCGTTGGCGCGGTCGCCGACTTCGGCGTTCCGTTCATCCGCCGCCTTTACATACGTACCGATGCCGCCCACCCACAGCAGATCGACCTCGGCGCCCAGCAACGCGCGAATCAGATCGTTCGGGGCCAGCGCGTCCTTTTCAATGTCGAACCTCGCCTTCATTTGCGCCGAGATCGGCACCGACTTGGCCGAACGCAGGAACACGCCGCCGCCGCGGGAAATCAGTTTGGGGTCGTAGTCGGTCCAGGCGGAACGCGGCGTGTCGAACAACCGCCGGCGTTCTTTCAGGCTTTGGGCCGGATCGGTCGGGTCCGGATCGACAAAGATGTGGATGTGATTGAACGCGCCGACCAGCCGGATGAATGGCGACAGCAGCATGCCGTTGCCGAATACGTCACCGGCCATGTCGCCGATGCCGACAACGGAAAACGGCTCGCTTTGGGTATCCAGACCGATTTCACGAAAGTGCCGCTTGACCGACTCCCATGCGCCGCGGGCGGTGATGCCCATCTTCTTGTGGTCGTATCCGACCGACCCGCCCGACGCGAACGCATCGTCCAGCCAGAAGCCATAGTCTCGGGACATCCCGTTGGCGATATCGGAAAACGTCGCCGTGCCCTTGTCGGCGGCAACCACCAGGTACGGATCGTCGGTGTCGTGGCGCACAACGTCGGCGGGCGGTTCGACGCCGGCCGCGCCCTGGTTGTCGGTGATGTCCAACAGGCCGCGCATCAACATGCGATAGCATTCGATGCCCTCGGCCAGAAATGCCTCGCGGTCGCCGGGCGGCGGCGGCCGCTTCAGTACGAAGCCGCCCTTGGCGCCGACCGGCACAATCACCGAATTCTTGACCATCTGGGCTTTCATCAAGCCCAGGATTTCGGTGCGGAAATCCTCGCGGCGATCCGACCACCGGATCCCGCCGCGCGCCACGCGCCCGCCGCGCAAATGCACGCCCTCCATGCGCGGACTGTAGACGAAGATTTCCGCAACTGGCCTCGGCAGGGGCAATTCGTCGACATCTCTGGATCGAACCTTGAACGACGCATGCGGCTTGGGACCGCCGACGGCGTCCGACTGATGAAATTCGTGCGCTCCATCGCCTCCACGACGTTCAGGAACCGCCGCAGGATGCGGTCCTCATCCAGATTGGCGACCGATTCCAGCCCGGCGCCGATGCGCGTGGCGATGGTCTTTTCGCGTCGGGTGCGGTCGCCGGTCGCGGCGGGATCGAATCGCGCCTCGAACAGCGCGACGATGTCGGCGGCGATCCGGGGGTTTCGCGCCAGCGTGTCCTCCATGTATTCCTGGCTGAACGCAATCGCGGCCTGTCGCAGGAACTTTGCGATCGCCCGCACGACGACGACCTGGCGGGCGGTCAGCCCGGCATGCAACACCAGCCGGTTGAACCCGTCGCTTTCCGAAACGCCGGACCACGCCGCCGCGAACAGCTCCAGGAATCGCCCGCCGGCGTCGGCAAGGTCGATGTCCGCGCCGGTGGGATCGACCAGCCCCAGGTCCTGAATCCAAAGGTCGGCGGCGGCGCCGTCGGGGCGAATGCGATAGGGGCGCTCGTCGACGACCCGAAGGCCGGCGTCCTCCAACAACGGCAGCACATCCGACAGCACAACCGGATCCCCGGCACGAAACACCTTGAACCGCGCCGTGTCCGGGCCTGCGCCCGCGCTGCGATACAGGCGCGTCTCGAGTGCGCGGCCGTCTTCCAGCGCCTCCAATCGCGAGATGTCCTCCAGCGCCTCGGCGATTGCGTATGACTCGCGGTACCCGGCGGGAAACGCGTCGCGGTACTTCGCCGCAAGGCCGGCCGCGGCATCGCCGTGGGCGTCGAGCAGCGCCTCGACCAGACCGTCCTCCCACCGCCGGGCGGCATCGGCCAGCCGCAGCTCCAGCGCCGCGAGGTCCGGGCGCGGCACGTTGCCCGGCTTCGTCCGCAGAATGAAATGCACCCGCGCCAGTGGACTGTCGCCCATCTGGGTGTAGTGGGTCGACACTTCGGCATCGAACCCCACGCACAGGATTTCGCCAAACGTCGTCGTCAAATCCGACGAATGGGCATCCCGCGGAACATAGACCAACGCCGAAGCGAACCGCTCGAACTGGTCCACGCGCGCAAACAGGCGCACGCGGGGACGATTGCGAATCTCCAGGATGCCGATTGCGGTATCCAGCAAGTACCGCTCCGAAACCTGGAACAGCTCGTCACGGGGAAACGTGTCGAGAATGAACTGCAGCGCCTTGCCGGTGTGGCCGGCGGGATCGAATCCCGAGCGGCGGATGACGCGATCCACCTTGGCCCGCAACAGCGGGATCGTCGAAACCGGAAGGTTGTATGCGGCGGCGGTGAACAAACCGACGAATCTGGTTTCGCCGATGACGCGCCCGTCTTTCGCATATCGCTTGACGCCGACGTAATCCATCGGCGCCACCCGATGCACCCGCGACCGCGCCTTGGTCTTGGTGATCAACAACGGCGCCGGGCGGTCCAGAAAATCGCGCACCTCGGCGGATACCGCGGCCAGGCCCGCCGTGCCGGCCAGCACGTGGACGTCCGGGCTGTGGAGGATGCCGTGGCCGCGCACCGCGGTCGCCGTGAACGCCCTGCCTTTGCCAAATCGATAACGATAGTTGCGGCTGCCCAGCAGCGTGAAGTTGCCTTCCTCGATCCATCGCAGAAATGCGATGCATTCGCCCACCTCGGACGCCGACCCGCGCGCGGGCGGGTTGGCCTCCAGATCGCGGATCGCCCGATCCAGTTCGCCGAGCATCGCACGCCAGTCCCGCACCGCCGCCGTCACGTCGGCGATCGCGTCACGAATGTCCTGCTCCAGTTCCGCCGCCGCGTTCGGTCCGGCGATGCGACCGATCTGCAAATGCAGCACGGTGCCCTGCGCGTGCTGGCCCGCCGGTTCTGTTTTTTGCAGCATTCGCCGGATCGAATGCCGCCGCGCCGTCAACATCGCGGTAATGGAATCGATCAGGAACGGCAGCTCGGCGGCGACGACCTCGACCACCGCGCCGTCGCTTTCCCAGCCGTGGGCGGCGCGGGCGGGCACATAAACCCGCACCTTCGGCCGGCTCGCCTTGCGTTTGGCGGCGAACCGCCACAAATTCAGCACGGCGGCCGCCAGGTCGTCGGCGGAGATCGAGCGCAGATCGTCGGCGCGGGCGCTATCGCAGATTTCCTTCAGAAAACGGACGGCGGCGGTCGCTTCCCGTTTGCCGGCGAGCTTGCGCAGCGCCGTTGTCGCCTCGGCAAGTTGTCGCCCAGTCCGGCTGCGAGTTTGTCGTGCCATCGGCCTACCGGGCAAATCCGCGTGTTCACAGCATGCACCGGGGCCGCCCGGCAAACAAGCCGCGCGCCTTGACCCAAAGCCGTTGCCGTGGTGACGATCCCCCTATGGTGACTTCCCGCTCCCCGGCGTCAGCGATCGTGCGCGCGATCCGGCTGGCCCTGTTTGTCTGCGCCGGGGCGTCCCCGGTCCTGGCCCAGCAGCCGCTGCCGCTGTGGGAGCTGGGGGCGGCGTTCGGCGCGGGGTGGCTGCCGCACTATCCGGCGTCCAGCCAGCACAGAATCGAGGCGCTGGCGCTGCCGTACTTCGCGTATCGCGGCAAGGTGCTGCGCTCCGACGACAAGGGGCTGATTCGCGGTCGCCTGGCGGTGTCCGAAAACGCAGAGTTCGACGTTTCGCTGGCCGGCGCGCTTTCAACTGATTCCACGAACAATCGCGCCCGCGCCGGCATGCCCGACCTGGACTGGATGGGCGAAGTGGGGCCGCGGCTGCAATTGACGGTGGCCCGCGCCGCCCGGGATGCGAAGGTCGATCTGGAAATCCCGCTCAGGGCAGTCATTTCCACCGACTTTCACTCTGTCCGCCATGTCGGGTTCATCTCGGTGCCGGAAATCGCCTACCAGCACGAAAATTTTGGCGGCCACGGCGGACGGCTGAAACTGGGGTTCGGCGCCGCCTTCGCCGACCAGCGCTACCAGCAAACCCTGTACGGGGTCTCCAGCCGGTATGCCACCGCGGC
>JAQBXG010000153.1 GCA_027625125.1 Pseudomonadota bacterium | reverse complement strand
GAACCCGCCGCCGACCAGCAGGCCGCCGCCGGCGGCGGCGCCCGCGGCCAGGAACGCGCGGCGGCTGAGGTGTGTCATTGGTTTCCCCGGTCCTTCCGGCTGGCGATCGATCCGCCAGTTGTAGCACGATTGGTGCGGCACGATTGGCGGCGCGGCCGGTCGGCGCGGGTTCTTGTAACACATGATGACAATCGACAAATCTGTGACGCAGCGTAACCCCGACCTGGCAGCCGGTCACACAGCCGCGGCGCATTTGGCGGTACACTCCCGCCGGTGGTCGCGCCGGGTTTGACGGGTTTGACGGGGAGCGCAAGATGAAGTCGACCGACGCCGAAGTTCTGCACCTGATGCGGCGCACCGGGTTCGGCGTGCCGACAATGGCGGAGTTCGACGCTTTCGCGGCCTTGGCCTACGACGAGGCGGTGGCGCTGCGGCTCGACAGCATCCGCCCCGTCGCCCACCTCGACGATCCCGAATGGCTCGACACGCTGCCGGAGCGCGCGCCGTCGAACTACTCGCCCGAACGCCGCCAGCAGCTCCAGCGCGAGCGCCGCGCACAGGGCCGCCGCCTGAAGGCGTGGTGGTATTCCGAAATGCTGCATACGCCGTCGCCGTTCACCGAGCGCATGGTGCTGTTCTGGCACGGGCATTTCACGTCGTCGCTGCAAAAGGTCCGGGTGCCGGAATTGATGTTCGCCCAGAACATGCTGTTCCGGCGTCATGCCACCGGCAATTTCGCCGCATTGCTGCGCGAGGTGTCCAAGGACCCGGCGATGATGGTCTACCTGGACACCAATTCGAACACCCGTACCGCGCCGAATGAAAACTATGCGCGGGAGTTGATGGAGCTGTTCACTCTCGGCGAAGGACAGGGCTACACCGAAAACGATGTCGTCGAGGCGGCGCGGGCGCTGACCGGCTGGCGCTATCTGCACGGTCGCGGCTTTCGCATCTCCGGCGGCGACCGCGACATCGGCCAGAAGACGATCCTTGGCCGGACCGGGCGTTTCGACGGCGACGACCTGATCGACATCCTGCTCGATCAGCCGCGATTGGCCGAGCACATCACCGAGCGCCTGTGGCTCGAGTTCGTCTCCGCCACCCCCGACATGGCCGAAGTGCGGCGGCTGGCGGCGGACTTCCGCGAATCGGGGTACGAAATCCGGCCGCTGCTGCACGGCCTGTTGATGACCGCGGCATTCCGCGACCCCGCCAATCGCGGCACGATGGTCAAGTCGCCGACCGATTTGATCGTCGGCACGTTGCGCCTGGTCCGCTACCGCCCGACCGAAGAACCGATGGGCCTTGCCAACATCGGCCGCACCCTGGGCCAGGAATTGTTCGAGCCGCCGAACGTCAAGGGCTGGCCCGGCGGCCTCGCGTGGATCGATACGTCTTTGCTGCCAGAGCGCTACTCGTTCCTGACCACGGTGGCACAGGTCGGCGACGCCCTGGGCATGATGGCCGCGCCGCCGCCACGGCTGGACTCCCAGGCGCGCCGCGCCGTCGGCGGGATGCAACTTGCCGATGTCGACCGCGAGGATCTGCAGGCGCTGGTGCATACGCCGCCGGCGCAACTCGCCGAGCTGGTATTGCCGCTGCCGCCGTCCGGCGGCGGCGACGGCGTGCTCGGCGCCCGATTCCTCGACCCCGCGTTCCAGCTCAAATGAGGCCGGTATGAACCGCAGGCAATTCCTCGCTACCGTCGCGTTGTCGCCGCTTCTCAGCGTGCAATTCCCGCGCCTCGCCCTGGCGGCGGCGCGGTGGGACCGGACACTGGTCCTGGTCGAGCTGGACGGCGGCAACGACGGCCTGAACACCGTCGTCCCCTATGCCGATCCACTGTACGCGCGCTTGCGCCCCACCATTGGCGTGGCCCGCGACCGTGTCGTGCAGCTCGACGAACGCCTGGGACTCGCGCCGGAACTGTCGCCGCTGATGCGCCTGTGGAACGAGCGGCGGCTCGCGATCGCCCTCGGCGTCGGCTATCCGGCCCCCAATCTGTCGCACTTCCGGGGCATTGAAATATGGAATCAGGCGACCGATTCCGACAAATTCGCGCAGTCCGGCTGGGTGCCGCGCCTGTTCGCCGAGGCTGGCGCGCCGCCCGAGGAGTTCACCGCCGACGGCATTTCGATCGCCCGCGGTGGCGCCGGTCCGTTGCAGTCCCCGGACGGGCGCGTCGTCGTGTTGTCGAACGGCACCGAAGGCATGGAGCGCGGCGCCCAGGTCGTGCCGATGATGGCCGGGGCGATGGCCGCCAATGCGGCGCTGGCGCATCTGACCGCGGTCCAGAACAACTTCCACCACGCCGCCGGCGATATTCTCCAGCGCCGCATTGCCGATGTGGACGCGGGCGCCGCGTTTCCGGAAACCGATTTCGGCGAGGCGATGTCGATGGCGGCGCGTCTGCTGGTCGCCGGGGTGCGGACACCGGTCATGCGGGTGGCGTTGCGCGGCTTCGACACCCATTCGAATCAGGGCGCGGACCTGCCGCCGCTGCATACCGACCTTGCCGAAAGTCTCGACGCCTTTGCCCGGGCGATGGAGCGGGCAGGGCTGTGGAACGACGTGCTGGTGATGACGTACAGCGAGTTCGGCCGCCGGGCGGCCGAAAATGCGTCGGGCGGCACCGACCACGGCACCGCGGCGCCGCACTTTTTGTTGGGCGGGCGGGTGCGCGGCGGCTTCTACGGCGAATATCCGTCGCTGGCCGAGCGCGACTTTCCCGACGGGCGTAACTTCGCCCACCGCCTCGATTTCCGCAGCCTGTACGCCACCGCCGCCCGCGAGTGGTGGGAAGTGGATGCGTCGTTCCTGACCGAACCGCCGCTTGGCTGCATCGCCTGAGCCGGGCGCATCGCGGCGGGCGGCGCGGTGGTCTAGGATTGTTGCCGTGGATGTCCTTCGCTTTGCGATTCTGATCTTGCTTGCGTTGACGGTGCCGGCGGCGGCCCAGCAACCGCCGCCGCCCGCCGCACTCGACGCCGACGGCCTGTGGTCCGAGCCGTGGCTGCACCCGACCAGCGGCGATCTCAGGCGCGACCTGGCGGTGGCGTCCCGTCAGGGCCGCATCCTCGCGCTGTTCTGGGAGCGGCCGGGCTGCGCGTATTGCGCCGATCTCCACCTCGTCGCCTTGCGGCGGCCGGACCTGGCCGCGTTCTTTGCGGGTCCGTTCTATGCCGTGCGCCTGCGACGGTTCGGCGGCGACGACGTCACCGATTTCGACGGCACGCGCGCTCGCGAAAGGGACATCTCCCGCCGACACGGAGTCGTCGGCACGCCGACCATCGAGTTCCGCCTCGCCGACGGATCCGAGGTCTTTCGCGTTCCCGGCGCCGCCGACCCCGACGTGCTGTTGGCGGCGTTCGAATATGTGACCCTGGGTGGCTACCTCACCGCATCGTTCGCCGACTGGCTCAAAGCACGCGGCTTGATCTAGGGACCACAGGCCTCTTCGCGGCTCATCGTGAATTCGCCGTCGCCGCGCCGGTAATAGATCACCTGGGCGACCATCTTCGTCGCCGACCACGCGCGATACATCGGACAGGCATCGTCGCCGGCGACCGGAACCATGTACGTTTCATCGCCGGTGGCGATCGCGCCGTCGGGCGCAGCGCCCGCATCCGCGGCGGGTTCCGCGCCCGGCGTACAGGCGGCGACCGCGGCGGCGATCCACAGCGCCACCCAAATCCGCGTCGGCGTGCGCCGCAGCATCAGAACTGCACCCGCAGTTTGAAGCCGCCGAACGCGGCAGCGGCGGCGTCCCGTTGGTGCCCCGGCTGGCGGCGCGCGCCGCCGAACGCCGCGCTCGACGCACCCTCGCCCAGCGGCCGGTCATAGGTCAGTTCCAGGTCCAGCTCTCGCCCGGTCGGCGCCAGCGACACGCGGTTGCTTGCGAACACCAGCGAGCCGTCGTTGCGCATCGCCGTCGCGATGTTCAGGTCGGCGCTGGCGCGGTCCACCCGCAACGGCTGCCCGAACGCCACCTGCATGCGGTCGCCGGCCACGAACAGACCAGAGGCTCGCGCGCCGACCGCAAAGGCGCTGGCGTCGACGCGGCTCCAGCCGGTCAGCAACCCATTGTCGACCTGTGGCCGTGCGGTGGCGTGGGTGACGGCGCCGAACGCTTCCCATCCGGCGACGACCGGCGCGATGCCGGCGACGGTGACGAACCGACTGCGGGTGCGGTCGAACGGCCGGAAACCGCCGCTTGCCGCCGACCGCAACAACGCCTGGTCTTCGGTCAGCGCGCCGACGCCGACCGCCAGGCTGCCGCCGCCGATCGACCGTGACATCCACGCCTGTCCCAATTGGCCGCCGCCGTTGCCGTCGGCGGGGCTGGCGCGGTGC
>JAQBXG010000152.1 GCA_027625125.1 Pseudomonadota bacterium | reverse complement strand
CCCCGACGACAACCAGGAATCGGTCCGCACCCGGCTCGAAGCCTACGCCGCGCAAACAGCGCCGCTGTTGCCGTATTACCAGAAGCGCGGTGTACTTTCCGAGGTGGACGGCATGTTGGGGATCGACGCGGTCACCGACCAGCTGGAAGCGGCCCTCGGGCCGGCCTGACGGGACCGAACCTGTTGAATTTCTTGACCCCGTTCGGGTTTTCCCCGATACTCCGGCCACGTTCGGGTCCCGGCGGCGGCGGCCAGGATTTTCGTTTGTCCGGACGCGGCGTCCGGACACGGCGGATGACCGGACGCAACCGGAAATCCCCGCAGCGACGTTGGCCGCAGCGAAATTGGCCGCAGAAACGAATGCCGAAGCAACGAATGCCGAAGCAACGAATGCCGCAGCAAGGGCTGCCGCAGCAGCATCTGCAAAGGAGCACCCCGCGGTGGCGCGAATCGCTGGCGTAAACATTCCCACGAACAAGCGCGTCGTCATAGCGCTGACGTACATCTTCGGCATCGGCAACACGAAGGCGCAGGAAATCTGCGCCAAAGCCGGGATCGAAAGCGCCCGGCGCGTGTCGCAGCTTTCGGACGCCGAAGTGATCCAGATTCGCGACGTCATCTCCCACGGCTACGCGGTCGAGGGCGACCTGCGGCGCGAGACGGCGATGAACATCAAGCGCCTGATGGATCTTGGCTGCTATCGCGGCCTTCGCCACCGCCGCAAACTGCCGGTGCGCGGGCAGCGGACCCACACCAACGCGCGGACCCGCAAGGGCCCGGCGCGCGCCATCGCTGGCAAGAAAAAGGCATAAACGATGGCCGATGCACGCCTGAAGCGCCGCGAGCGCAAGAACATCACCTCCGGGGTCGCGCACGTGAACGCGTCCTACAACAACACGGTGGTGACGATTACCGACGCCCAGGGAAATGCGATCTCCTGGTCCTCGGCCGGTCAGCAGGGCTTCAAAGGGTCGCGCAAATCGACTCCGTATGCGGCGCAGCTCGCTGCCGAGGACGCGGGCAAAAAGGCGATGGAACACGGCATGAAGACGCTCCAGGTGCTGGTCAAGGGACCAGGATCGGGCCGCGAGTCGGCGCTGCGCGCGCTGCAAACCGTGGGCTTCACGGTCACGTCCATTCGCGACGTATCGTCGGTCCCGCACAACGGCTGCCGGCCGCCCAAGCGCCGGCGCGTGTAGTACGCGTTGCGGCGCCGCGTGGCGCGGCGCGCGGATACCAAACCCGGATTGTGAATGGGGCATTGCCCCCGGAATAAGGATTTCGACGCACGTGATCATTCAGCGGAACTGGAAGGAACTGATCAAACCGAACAAGCTGGTGGTCGAGCCAGGCCACGACGGCACACGCACGGCGACGGTCGTCGCCGAGCCGCTGGAGCGCGGGTTCGGTCTTACGCTTGGCAATGCGCTTCGCCGCGTGCTGTTGTCGTCGTTGCAGGGGGCGGCGGTCACGGCCATCCAGATCGAAGGCGTGCTCCACGAATTCTCCACGCTTCCCGGCGTGCGCGAGGATGTCACCGACATCGTCCTCAACGTCAAGTCGCTCGCGGTTCGCATGCATGGCGAAGGTCCGAAGCGCATGAGCCTCAAGGCCAACGGACCGGGTCCGGTCACCGCCGGTCAAATCGAAACCGGCCACGATATCGAGATTCTCAATCCTGAAATTGTGCTGTGCACGCTCGACAACGGTGCCAGGCTGTCGATGGAATTCACTGTCGAAACCGGCAAAGGCTATGTCGCCGCCACCGTTGATCGTGACGAGGAACAGCCGATCGGCCGGATTCCGGTCGACGCGGTGTTCAGCCCGGTGCGGCGCGTTTCGTACCGGGTCGAAAACACGCGCTCGGGCCAGTATCTCGACTACGACAAACTGACGCTGGAACTGGAAACCGACGCAACGCTTTCGCCGGACGATGCGGTGGCCTTCGCCGCCCGCATTCTTCAGGACCAGTTGCAGTTGTTCATCAACTTCGAGGAACCGGCCACCGAGGTCCGCCGCGACGACGTGGGCGAACCGGAGTTCAACCGAAATCTTCTCCGCAAGGTGGACGAACTGGAACTCTCGGTGCGTTCGGCGAATTGCCTCAAGAACGACAACATCGTCTATATTGGCGACCTGATCCAGAAGACGGAGGCGGAGATGCTCCGCACGCCGAACTTCGGACGCAAGTCGTTGAACGAGATCAAGGAAGTGCTGTTGCAGCTCGGCCTGCATCTCGGCATGGAAGTTCCGGACTGGCCGCCGGAAAATATCGAGGACATGGCCAAGAAACTGGAAGACCACTACCAGTAGACAGGGAACGATCATGCGGCATGGCAAGGCAGGACGGCGGCTGAACCGCTCCAGCGCGCATCGCAAGGCGCTGTTGTCGAATCTCGCGGGGGCGCTGATCAAGCACGAGCAGATTTCGACGACTCTGGCGAAGGCGCGCGAACTGCGCCCGTACGCCGAGCGCCTGGTCACGCTCGGCAAGCGCGGCGGTCTGCATGCCCGGCGCCGGGCGATCTCCCGGCTCGGCGATGCGGCGCTTGCCGACAAGCTGCTGACGACGCTGGCCGAACGCTATGCGGATCGCCAGGGCGGCTACTGCCGTATCGTCCGCGCCGGCTTCCGCCAGGGCGACGCCGCGCCGATGGCCTATATCGAGTTTGTTGATCGCGACCCGGACGCCAAGGGCCAGGATTCCGGCCCCACCCAGGACCACGACGACGACGAGCAGGAAGCCGCCTGATCCGATTGGCCGGCATTTCTCGCCCATCGGGACGGCTGCGGCCGTCCCGTTTGTTTGGCGCCGGGCAGTCCCGGACCGGCCAGTCCCGGACCGGCCAGTCCGGTGAGTGACTTGTTTGAAACCGCCGGCGTTGGCCGCGCCGCGCCGCGGCCGCTTGCCGAACGGCTGCGCCCCGCCGCTCTCGGTGACGTCACCGGCCAGGACCATCTGCTCGGACAACAGGGGCCGATCGGGCGCATGGTGGCCGCGGGCCGGCTGTCGTCGATGATTCTCTGGGGTCCGCCCGGCTCCGGCAAGACGACCGTCGCGCGCCTCCTCGCCGAACATACCGGCCTGCATTTCGCGCAGTTGTCGGCGGTATTTTCCGGTGTCGCCGACCTCCGCAAGGTGTTCGAGGCGGCGCGGGCGCGGCGCGGCGACGGGTTGGGCACGGTGCTGTTCGTCGATGAAATCCATCGCTTCAACCGCGCGCAACAGGATGCATTCCTTCCCTACGTCGAGGACGGCACCGTCGTGCTGATCGGCGCGACGACCGAAAACCCGTCGTTCGAACTCAACCCGCCGCTGTTGTCGCGGGCGCAGGTGCTGGTGTTCCAGCGCTTGTCCGACGACGCGCTGGACACGTTGCTCGCCCGCGCCGAAGCAGCCGAATCGCGGACGCTGCCGCTCGACGCCGACGCCCGCACCGCGCTGCGCGCAATGGCCGACGGCGACGGCCGCACCCTGCTGAACATGGCGGAGGAACTTTTCGCGATGCCGGCCGGCGCGGCGCTGGACGCCGCCGGCCTGGCCGCTGTCGTGCAAAAGCGGGCGCCGGTCTACGACAAATCGCGGGACGGCCACTACAACCTGATCAGCGCCCTCCACAAATCGGTGCGCGGGTCGGACCCCGACGCGGCGCTGTATTGGCTCGCGCGCATGCTGGTCGGCGGCGAGGATCCGCTGTATATCGCCCGCCGGGTCGTGCGCATGGCGGTCGAAGACATCGGCCTCGCGGATCCCGGAAGCCTGACCCAGGCGCTGGCGGCGCGCGACGCCTACGATTTTCTGGGGTCGCCCGAAGGCGAACTGGCGATCGCCCAGGCCGTTGTGTATCTGGCGACGGCGCCGAAATCCAACGCCGTCTATGCCGCGTTCAACCAGGCGTGGGCGCGGGCGCGCGAAACCGGCTCGCTGATGCCGCCGATGCATGCGCTGAACGCGCCGACCGGTCTGATGAAGGCACAGGGCTACGGCCGCGAATACCAGTATGATCACGACGCTCCCGGCGCGTTCGCCGGGGCCGATTTTTTCCCGCCGCAGATGGACAGGGAATCGTACTACACGCCGGCGGGCCGCGGGTTCGAGGCGGAAATCGCCCGGCGTATTGCTGAATGGCGAAAGGTGCGCGATGGCGGCGGCGGAAAACGCTGACTCCACCGGCGCGGGCGTCCAGGCGGTGACGGTCGACGAGGGCGACGCCGGGACGCGCCTGGATCGCTGGGTCCGGCGCCGGGCGCCGGGCCTGACCCAGGGCCGGATCGAAAAGCTGCTGCGCACCGGGCAGCTTCGGGTCGACGGCGCCCGCGCCAGGGCCGGCCAGCGCCTCGAAGCGGGCCAGACGGTCCGCATCC
>JAQBXG010000151.1 GCA_027625125.1 Pseudomonadota bacterium | reverse complement strand
GAGCCGTTGGCGTTGCAGCGCTCGCCGATCGACAGGTAGGCGTTTTCCTGGCGCATCTCGATGCGCGAATACAGCGACGCCACCGCCGGCACCCAATGCACGTCGCGGCGCACCGGCGGCGGGCGATGGCCGCCGGTCGGCGCGTGCCGCCGCAGCATCGCATCCAGCGATTCAACATGCTGTCCGGTGGTGCCGCAGCAGCCGCCGATCATCGAGACGCCGAACTCGACGACGAACCGCTCCAGCCAGCGGGTGATGTCGTCCGGCCCCAGCGGATACACCGTCTGGCCTTCGATCAACTCCGGCAGCCCGGCGTTGGGCTGCACCGAGACGAAGCCCGGCCAGTTCTCGGTGATCCAGCGCACGTGCTCGGCCATTTCCTGCGGCCCGGTGGCGCAGTTCAGCCCGAACGAATCGACGCCCAGCGCCTGCACCGCGGTCGCCGCCGCGCCAATTTCGGACCCGACCAGCAACGTGCCGGTCAACTCGACCGTCGCCTGCACCAGAATCGGCACGTCGCGGCCGTATTTTTCGCGGGCGCGCTTCGCGCCGTTGATCGCCGCCTTGATCTGCAACGGGTCCTGGCTGGTCTCGATCAGGATCGCGTCAACGCCGCCATCGACGAGGCCGCCGCACTGCACCGCAAGCGCATCCTCCAGCGGTTGATAGGCGACCTGTCCCAGACTCGGCAGCCGAGTGCCCGGACCGACCGAGCCGAGAACGAATCGCCGGCGGCCGTCGCCGGCGAATTGCTCCGTCGCCTCGCGCGCCAGCTCCGCCGCGGTCTTGTTGATCGCGTGGGCCTCGTCGGCCAGACCAAATTCCGCCAGCGTGATCGGCGAGCCGCCGAACGAGTTCGTCTGCACCATGTCGGAACCGGCGGCCAGATACGTCGCGTGAATCTCGCGCACCAGCTCCGGCCGGCTCTTGTTCAGAATCTCGGTGCAGTTCTCCTGCCCCAGATAGTCCCGATCCAGGTCCAGGTTGCGGGCCTGCACCTGGGTTCCCATCGCGCCGTCACAAAGCAGTACACGCTGCGACAGATGATCGAGGAAATCACTCATGCGCGGGACCCGGCCTTGGTGCGACGGCGCGATGGTTGGTCGGATGCACGCCTCCGGCGTGACGCCCCATCGCAAAGCCGTACACGCTGCGACAGATGATCGAGGAAATTGCTCATGCGCGGTACCCGGCCCCGGTGCGACGGCGCGATGGTTGGTCGGATGCACGCCTCCGGCATGACGCGCCATCGCACAACAACACCCGCCGTGACAAATGATCGAGGAAATTGCTCATACGCGGGACCCGGTGGGCACGATGCCGAGGCGGGCGCAAATCGCCGTCGTCAGGTCGGCACGGTTCAGGGTGTAGAAATGGAGCCCCGGCACGTCGGCGTCCAGCAACCCGGCGCACTGCTCGACGGCGAGGTCGGTGGCGATGCTGCGGCGACCGGCGGGGTCGTCCTCCAGCCCGGCGAACGCGTCGGCGAACCAGGCCGGAATGCTGGCGCCGCACTTGGCGGCAAAGGTCTGGATGCGGGCGAAGTTGGTCACCGGCTGAATCCCCGGCACGATCGGCGCGGCGATGCCCGCCGCCGCCGCACGGTCGCGAAACCGCAAATAGCTGTCGTTGTCGAAAAAGAACTGGGTAATCGCCCGCACCGCCCCGGCGTCCAGTTTTCGCTTCAGGTTGTCCAGGTCCTGGGCAGCGCTGGCGGCCTCGGGATGCACTTCGGGATACGCGGCGACGCTGATCTCGAACGGCGCCACCCGCCGCAATCCCGCCACCAGGTCCGAAGCGTGGGTGTAGCCGTCGGCGACCGGCTCATAGCGGTCGCTGCCGTCGGGCGGGTCGCCGCGCAACGCGACGATATGGCGGATGCCGCTGTCCCAGTATTCGCGCGCCACCTCGTCCACCTCGTCGCGGGTGGCGGCGACACAGGTCAAGTGGGCGGCGCACGCCAGCGGCGTCTCGGTCGCAATCCGCCGCACCGTCGCGTGGGTGCGCTGGCGGGTGCCGCCGCCGGCGCCATAGGTGACCGACACAAACGACGGCGCCAGCGGCTCCAGTTGTTTGACGCTGGCCCAAAGTTTCTCCGCCATCGCCTCGTCTTTCGGCGGAAAGAACTCGAACGACACCTCCGGCCGGTTCATCGCGCAACCTCCGCCGCGGTCGGGGCGTCGGCGGCCCAGATACGCACCGTCAGCGGATCCCCGGGCAGGGTTTCGTCGGCGCTGGGCACAAGCCCGGCGGCGCGAAACCACCCCTCGACCTCGCCGTCGCTGAACCCGAGCCGGCGATGGGCGTGGTTGTCGCGCAGGTCCTCGATGTCATGGGGGGCGAAGTCGACGACCACGACCCTAGCCCCCGGCCGCATCACCCGCGCCGTTTCACGCAGCACCGCCGCCGGGTCGTCGACAAAATGCAGCACCTGATTCACCGTCACGGCGTCAAACGATGCCGCCGCGAACGGCAGCCTATACACATCGCCGTGGCGCACCTGGCAGTGTGTCAGGCCCAGTTCTTCAATCCGCGCCCGCGCCACCGCCAGCATTTCGCGGTTCAGGTCGATGCCGACCGCGCGCTCCACGGAACCGGCCATCAATTCCAGAACCCGCCCGGTGCCGGTGCCGACGTCGAGCAGATCGCCGATCGTGCGCCCGGCAAACTGTGCCCGCAGCACGCGCTCGACGTCCTCCTCGGGGACATACAGGGCCCGCACTTCGTTCCATACCGGCGCCTGGGCGCGGAAATAAGCGTCGGCCCGCTGCTGTCGAATCTCTTTCACTTCTTCGAGGCGCGCGAGGTCGGCGGCGATCACCGGGTCGTCGTCATCGATCAGCGCCGCCAGTATGCGTGCAAGGTCGGCGCCGCCGCCGTCGCGGCCCAGGCGATAGAACGCCCAGGTCCCTTCGCGAAAGCGGTTCAGCAGGCCGGCGTCCACCATCAGCTTCAAGTGCCGGGAAACGCGCGGCTGACTCTGCCCCAGAATGTTCACCAGTTCGGTTACCGTCAGTTCCACATGCGAACATAGCGCCAGCAGCCGCAAGCGGGTTGGCTCACCGGCGGCGCGGAGACCGACAAGCAGTGAATCCATTTGCATAAACAAACATAAACATATCTTTATATCTTTCTGCAACCCTCATTCTTTGCGGTTCTTGATGCGGCATTTTTGCATCACCGATGCGGAACCGTCGCAATCCGGCGCGCCGCGCGCTGACTCCGGCGGCGCGGGTGTGGTACGGAGGGGGCTGGGCATATGCGAGTTTTTGCGACGAACCTGCGCGGGCTGCGGGGCTTTCCCCGGTCGCCGCGACGCCGGGCCGGGGCAGTCCGGTCTGCGACCAAGTGGCGTGGTCCGGGCCGGAACGATTTCGGCGGTCGCGGGTCCGGTTGGTTTGCGGCGGCGTTGGTCGTCTGCATGACCATCGGCGCGTGCGCCAGCCTTCCCGAAGACCCGGTCGAGCGCGAGGTGGGGCTGGAGGCCAACGACCCGCTGGAGCCGATGAACCGGGCCATCTTCGCGTTCAACATGGAGGTCGACCGGATCATCCTGGAGCCGACCGCCCTCGCCTATCGCAAGGTCGTGCCGCAACCGGGCCGCATCGCCGTCCACCACTTTCTGCAGAACCTGAAAATGCCGTTGACGTTCGTCAACGACCTTTTGCAGTTCGAATTCGCCCGCGCCGCCGACACTCTGGCCCGCTTTGTCGTCAACAGCACCGTCGGAATCGGCGGCGTACTCGACATCGCCGGCATTCCCGGGCACGAAGAAGACTTCGGCCAGACGTTCGCCCGCTGGGGCGCGGGCGAGGGTTTCTACCTGGTGCTGCCGCTGTATGGCCCGTCGAACCCGCGCGACGCGCTGGGCCTGGTCGCCGGCGGCGTCCTTGATCCATGGCAATCGGTGCTGGACCCGACCCAGACGGTCGCCTTCGCCGCCGAGCGGGCCGTCACCGGGGCGATCAGCAATCGCGAAGCCGTGATCGAGGAATTCGACGAAGTGCGGCGCACAACCGTCGACCTGTACGCTACGGTGCGCAGCGCTTACCGGCAGACGCGCGGCAACGAGATTCGCAACGGCGCGCCACCGCCCGATCCGGTGTTTGAGTTCGATTGACGATGAAAACGGCATCCCTCGCCTTGACGCGCCGCCTGGCCGCGCCCGTGTTCGGCGCGGTGCTGGCGGCGATTGCGCAGTCGCCGGCCGCCGCCGACGCGGCCGGCGCCGAGGCGTTTGTCCGCGCCCTGGCCGATGACGCGATCGCGATCCTTACCGACCCGGCGTTGACCGACGAGGCCCTTACCGCCGAGTTCCGCGCATTCGTCGCAGCCGGCTTCGACGTGCCGGTGGTCGCGCGCTTCGCGCTTGGTCCGTACTGGC
>JAQBXG010000150.1 GCA_027625125.1 Pseudomonadota bacterium | reverse complement strand
GGCCGCGAGGTGCGCGGCTGCGGCGCGGCGGCGGACGGCGATTGCCCGGTGTGCGGAGGCGAGGGCGGCAGGCGATGATCGCGGGCCGCAGGGTGCGTGACTATATGACCGCCGCGCCGGCGACGGTGACGGCGGATACCGGCATCCATGACGCCATCGCGCTGCTGTTGCGAAAGGGAATCTCCGGCGTGCCGGTCGTCGACGCGGCCGGCAGCGTCGCCGGGATGCTGACCGAGAAGGACTGTTTTCGCGTCGCCTTCGACACCGGATACTTTCAGGACCAGGGCGGCAGCGTCGCCGACTATATGACCGCGCCGGTCGAGACGGTCGATGCCGAGACCGACATCGCGACGATCGCGATGACGTTTCTGAACGGTCCATACCGCCGGTTTCCGGTCACGTCCGGCGGGCGGCTGGTGGGAATCCTGAGCCGCCGCGATGCGCTGACGGCGATCGAGGACATGCGCGGCCAGGTGGCGCATCGCGGCTGACGCCCCATATAGTGGGGGCGACGTTTTTCCCGACCCGCTGGAGTCCCGATGGCTGAGACCACCACGACCGCGCGGCCCAAGGCCGACCCCGAGGAATTGCTGGCCGATCTGGTCGCCCGCGCCCGCCGCGCCGGGGCCAGCGCCGCCGACGCGGTGATCGTCGACGGCGTGTCGCTGTCGGTGTCGCAGCGGCTGGGCGAGCGCGAAGACCTGGAACGCGCCGAGGGGCGGGATGTCGGGCTGCGGGTGTTCGACGGCAAGCGCCAGGCCTGTGTTTCGACCACCGAAACGTCGCCGGCGGCGCTGGACGAGCTGGTGACGCGGGCGGTGGCGATGGCGCGGGCGGCGCCTGAGGACCCGTGGTGCGGTCTGGCCGACACCGGGCAACTGGCGACCGGGATTGCCGACCTGGACCTGGCCGACAACGCGGAGCCGGACGGCGAGGCGCTGTACGCGCTGACCGACGAGGCCGAGCGGGCGGCGCTGGCGGTGGACGGGGTGACGAATTCGAACGGCGCCGGCGCGAGTTGGTCGCGGCAGGGCTGGACGCTGGTGACGTCGCACGGGTTTTCCGGCACGCGCACCTCGACCAGCCGGTCGGTGCAGGCGTCGATGGTCGCCGGCGCGGGCACGGCGATGGAAACCGACTATGCGTATACGAGCGCCCGGTTCGGCGAAGACCTGGAGCCCGCCGCCAAGATCGGCGCCGAGGCCGGAGAACGGGCGGTCGCGCGGCTGAAACCGCGCAAGATTAAGTCCGGGCCGATGCCGGTGATCTTTGAGCCCAGGGTCGCGAATTCGATGCTGCGGCATCTGTCGCAGGCGATTTCCGGGCCGGCGATCGCCCGCAAGACGAGCTTTTTGCGCGGCCATATGGACAGGCCGGTGTTCGGCCTCGGCATCACCATCGTCGACGATCCGCACCGCCGCCGCGGGCTGGGGTCGCGGCCGTTCGACGGCGAGGGCGTCGCCACCCGGCCGATCAACCTGGTGGATGGCGGCGTGCTGAAAAGCTGGATTCTGTCGAGCGATTCGGCCCGGCAGTTGGGCCTGGCTTCCACCGGCCACGCGCGCCGCGGCACCGGCGGCCCGCCCGGCCCGGCCCCGAGCAACCTGTTTCTGGAAGCCGGCGGCGTGACCCCGGCCGAGTTGATGACCGACATCAAACGGGGCGTCTGGATTACCGACCTGATCGGATTCGGCATCAACATGGTGACCGGCGATTACAGCCGCGGCGCCGCCGGATTTCTGATCGAGAACGGCGAACGCGTCGGGCCGGTGTCGGAATTCACCATCGCCGGAAACCTGAAGGACATGTTCCGGGCGATTGTTCCGGCGAACGATCTGGTGTTCCGGTTCGGCGTCGACGCGCCGACGTTGCGTATCGACGGTATGACCGCCGCCGGAACGTGACCGCCGCCTCGCACGGGGAGCGGGACGACCATGCCCTGTTGTGCGCGGCGGTGCGCGAGGCCGGGACGCTGGCGCTGACCTTTGACCCGGTGCAGGTGCGACGCTGGGACAAGGGCCCCGGACAGGTCGTCACCGATGCCGATATTGCCGTCAATGAGCTGTTGCGCGAACGGCTGACCAACGCGCGGGCGGCATATGGCTGGCTGTCGGAAGAAACCGCGGACGACGGCAAGCGACTGTCGTGCGCCCGCGTCTGGATTGTCGACCCGATCGACGGCACCCGCGCGTTTCTGCGCGGAGTCGCCGAATACGCGATCTGCGCGGCGCTGGTCGAGGACGGCAGCGCGGTCGCCGGCGCGGTGCTGAACCCGGCCACCGGCGAATTCTTTGACGCGGTTGCCGGAGGCGGCGCGCGCTGCAACGGCGTCGCATTGCGCGCGGCCGGCGCGCAACGGCTGGCGGACGCAACCGTGCTGGGCAGCGCCCGCAACATCCGGCTGCCGGCGGGCGCGACGGGGGCGCGCTTTGAAAAGGTACACTCGGTCGCCTATCGCATGGCGTTGGTGGCGGCGGGGGACGCCGACGCCGCCGTGGCGTCGACGCCGCTGAAGGAGTGGGACGTCGCCGCCGCCGAGGTGATCGTGCGCGAGGCCGGCGGCGCCATCACCGACCGCTCCGGCGCGGCGGTGCGCTACAACCGCGCGAACACGCGGGTCGACGGAATCATCGCCGCCTCGGCGGCGCTGAACCGGGAACTGGTGGCGCTGCTGCGCAACTCCGGATAGGCGCGCGGTGGCGCGCCGGCGGCGGGACTGCTACGATTCCGGCGGCCCCGTGAGCGCAATGCCCCCTGAACCCCCCCTGCCCGCCTCGCTGGAGACGCCTGCCGCGGCGGACGCCGGCACATGGATGCTGGTGTGGCGGTTGCTGTCCGGGTACGTGCGGCGGCACTGGCGGGTGTTGTCGGTGGCGATGGCGTGCATGGTCGTCGTCGCCGCCGCCACCGCCGCCAATGCCTGGCTGATGCAGCCGGTGCTGGACGACGTGTTCCTGAATCAGGACCGCCGGATGCTTTTGATCGTGCCGATCGCGGTGTTCGCGATCGCGTTGGTCAACGGCTTCGCCAATTTCGGCCAGCACTACCTGATGGGCGCGACCGGGCAGCGCATCGTCGCGGAAATGCAGGTGGAGCTGTTCGCCCATCTGATGCGCGCCGACCTGGCGTATTTTCACGGCGAAGCTTCGGGGCGGCTGGTTTCAAACTTTCTGGAGGATGCGAACCTGTTGCGGTTCGCGGTCGCCCGCGCGATCACCGGCATCGCCAAGGACGTGCTGATGCTGGCGTTTCTGGCGGCGTTGATGTTCTACCAGAACTGGCAACTGGCGCTGATCGCGTTTGTCGTGTTTCCGGTCGCCGCGGTGCCGGTCCGCCTGTTGGGCAAGCGCATGCGCAAGGCGTCGCGGACGATGCAGGAGCGCACCGGTCGCTTTGCGGCGATTCTGGCGGAGACGATTCAGGGGGCGCGCCACGTGAAGGCATACGGCCGCGAGGACTATGAAATCGGCCGGGCCCGAGCAGCGATTCTGGAGCGGCTGGAATCGTGGAACAAGATGGTCCACACCCGCGCCTCGGCAACGCCGTTGATGGAGGGGCTGGGCGGCGCGGCGGTGGCGGGAATCATTTTCTATGGCGGCAGCGAGGTGATTTCCGGCGAGACGACGCCGGGCACGTTCTTTTCGTTCATCGCCGCGATGCTGTTCGCCTATCAGCCGATGAAGAGCCTGGCCGGGCTGAACGCGGTGTTGCAGGAAGGACTGGCGGCGGCGCAGCGCATCTTTGCGTTGATGGATGTCGAGCCGGAAATCGTCGCCGCCCCCGGCGCGACGCCGCTGGAGGTGAGCGATGGCGAGGTGCGGTTCGACGACGTGACGTTCGGCTATGCCGGTCACGACCCGGCGCTGACGGCGGTGAGCTTCACTGCCCGCGCCGGCCGGACGGTGGCGCTGGTCGGGCCGTCGGGGGCCGGGAAGTCGACGCTGATCAACCTGATTCCCAGATTCTTTGACCCGCAGTCGGGAAGCATTTCGGTCGACGGGCAGGATATTCGCGAAGTGACGCCGGAGAGTCTGCGCGCCGCCGTCGGACTGGTCAGCCAGGACGCGACGCTGTTCAACGACACCGTGCGCGCCAACATCGCCTATGGCCGCGCCGACGCCAGCGACGACGAAATCCGGGCCGCCGCCCGCGCCGCCGCCGCCGACGAATTCATCACGCGGATGCCCCACGGCTACGACACGATGGTCGGCGAACGCGGCATGCGGCTGTCGGGCGGACAGCGGCAGCGCATCGCCATCGCCCGGGCGATGCTGAAGGATGCGCCGGTATTGCTGCTGGATGAGGCGACCTCGGCGCTGGATACCGAATCCGAACGGCAGGTGCAGCTGGCGCTGGCGCGGCTGATGAAGGACCGCACGACAATCGTCGTCGCCCACCGGCTGTCGAC
>JAQBXG010000149.1 GCA_027625125.1 Pseudomonadota bacterium | reverse complement strand
GCATCGCCGCAGCCGTGTTGCCGTGGTTTCGCGGCGCGGCGTAGGGCCGATGCGGTTGGTTTGCCGCCCGCGTTCGGCTATGTCTGGGTTCTCGGGAAGCTGACGGGGTCCGGGGATGATCTGGCCGGTTTTGGGAGCGGGATTGGGGGCGCTGGTCCTGTGCCTGCTTGCGGCCCCCCTCGGCCGCCGGCTGGGCATCATCGATCTGCCCGACGGGGCGCGGAAGCGGCACCCGCGGCCGACGCCGATGACCGGCGGCATCACGATCGCGGCGCCGGTGCTGGCGGTTCTGGCAGTCTTGGTCGCGAATGGGCCATTTGCGCCATTTCACGCGCTGGTGGCGATCACGTTGGCTGCCTTCCTGGGCCTTGGCCTGTTCGACGACCGCAAGCATCTGCGGCCCGCGTTCCGGCTTGTGTTCTCGACGTTGCTGGCGGTCGCGGTGCTGTGGGCGGCGCCGACCGAGCAGGTGAGTTTTTTCCGCTTTTCGTTCGCCGACGTGGCGGTGTTCCTGGACGGGGGCTGGGGAATCCTGTTCTCGGTGCTGTGTCTGGTCGGGTTGCAGAACGCGGTCAACATGGCCGATGGGCGCAACGGGCTGGCGATGGGGATGATGCTGATCTGGACGCTGTTGCTGATCGCCTATGCGCCGCCGCACCTGCAGCCGGTGCTGGCGGCGATGGCGGCGGCGCTCTGTGTGACGGTGGCGTTCAACCTGCGCGGGGTGCTGTTTCTGGGGGATTCCGGCTGCTATGGCCTGAGCATCGCCATCGGCGTGATGGCCATTTACGTGTACGGAACGGAGTTCCCCGACCTGTACGCCGACACCGTCGCGTTGTGGTTTCTGCTGCCGATCGCCGACGCGATCCGGTTGATGCTGTTCCGCATGATGGATGGACGCTCGCCGTTCTCCCCCGACTCCGATCACCTCCATCACATTCTGGAACGGTGGATGCCGTGGCGGTGGGGGCTGTTGCTGTACCTGCTGGCCGTCGCCGGGCCGGCGGCCGTGGCGCTGGCGCGGCCCGCGATGACGATACCGCTGGCAGCGGCGGTGATGATCGTCTATTGCGGCGTCGTACTGGCGGCGCACTGGGATCCGTCGCTACGCCGGTTGCGGCTGCGGTTGCCACGCGCGTAACGGCGGGTGTTGCCGCGCCACGGGGTGCGGCCTAGAGTCCGCGGCCCCTGCTGGGGCGTAGCCAAGTGGTAAGGCACCGGTTTTTGGTACCGGCATTCGCAGGTTCGAATCCTGCCGCCCCAGCCATTTCCCGGGATGGACCGTTGGCCAAGAAACTCGAATTCACCGTCTGGCAGTTCGTCCGTGTGATGGTCGACCTGGAACGCTCCCGCGGCAAGGCGGGGGCGGCGCCGCGCCAGAGTTTCTATTCCCGCCATCGCGAGATGTGGGAAGAACTGGACAAGGAGCTGGAGGCGCTGAATACGGCCGGCGGCGAGGCGGACCAGGCGCGGTACGCCAGCCGCATGATGAAGGATACCGTTGTCGTCCGCGTGCAGTCGCCGGCGCACATTCTGGAGGTGACCCAGGCGCTCGGGCGGGTGATCAACCAGATGTCGGCGGAGATCCGCAAGGCGGCGCCCGGCGCCGACCCGGCCGGCCGCGCCCATCTGCAGTTCGAGGTGCAGGAACTGAAAACGCTGCGCGACCGCTTCGAGTGGCTGCACCGCCGGGAGACGAAGCCGGACGCGGACTAGGCTTCGGTTTCGACCGCGCGCCGGGCGCGGCGCAACGCCATCCAGGCCAGCGCCAGCACCGCCGGCAAGGCGGCGCCGGCGACCAGCGCCGTATCCATCGTCACGCCGGCCGCGGCGATTCCGTGTACGGCGTACATGACCAGGCCCATCAAGTAGTAGGTGACGGCGACGACCGACAGGCCCTCGACCAGCCGCTGCAACCGGAACTGTTGTTTCGCCCGCCGGTCCATCGAGGCCAGCAGGTCGCGGTTTTGCTCCTCGATCTGCACCTCGACCCGCGCCCGGAGCAGGCTGCCCATGCGCGACATGCGGTCCGAAACCTGCTGCAGACGGTCGCGGGTCGAATAGCAGTAGCTGACCGCCGGAACGAGCCGGCGATCGAGGAACTCGCTGAACGTTTGCAGGCCCTGGATGCGTTGCTCGCGGATGTCGCGCAGCCGCGCCTGGACAATATCGAAGTAGGCGCGGGTGGCGCCGAAGCGATAGCTGGTCAGCGCGATCAAGCGCTCGAGCTCGGCCGCGAGCGCCGACAATTCTTCGAGCAGCGCGCGTTCGATGCCCGACTCGGCGCCGGCGAGGCGGCCGGCGATGTCGCCCAATTGCTTGTCCATCCGGTGCAATTCGGGGCTGGCGTCGCGTGCGAGCGGCAGCGACAACAGCGACAGGAGACGATATGCGTTGATCTCCAGCAGCCGTTGGACGAGGCGGCCTCCCTGGAGCTTCGACAGCGATTGGTCCAGGATCAACAGCCGCGAGAAGCCGTCGTCGTGGGTGCGGAGATCGGTCCAGGCGCGCGCGGCGCCGCCCGCGACGCGAGCGCCGAAGACGGGGTTGCCGCCGAACAGAAGCGCGAGTTCCTCGGGCGTGCGGTCGCTGGCGGTGCGGGCCTCAAGCGCGAAGTGCACCGCCGCAAGCGCCTCCCCCGGCATTGCGGCGAGCCAGTCCGCCGGCACCAGATCGAGGGTCGGGTTCGTGAACGGTTCGCGGAAGATGCCGCGGCGGACGAAGGTATAGGTGAAGAACTCGGTGTGCTGTTCCCATCGGATGCGGAACGGCCCCAGGTCATGGGAATAGAACTTGGCGCCCGGCCCGGGCACCGGAGCGCCATATCGCCGGCACAGGTCCGCGAGATGGTCCGCCGGCGCGGCGGACGCCGATTCCTCCATCAGCACCGCGACATGGGAGCCGCGCTCGGGCGCCGAAAGCGGCGCATAGGGGCGCGCGTGCAGTTCCTGAACCAGCTCTTCGCGCAGCGGATGCGCGCGGATGCCGTTGCCCAGTGCCGCCATCGTCAGCCGTGCTCCGAATCCATGCCTTCGCAGATCAGGTCCAGGGCGGAAAGCGCGTTTTCGAGGTGGTCGGCGAGCAACGGCACCCCGGTCAGGTAGGTGACCGGATCGCCGCCGGACTGTTCGCGGGCTTGCTCCAGCAGGTCGGGATAGTCTTCGGCGCCGTAGTCGTCGCGCCCGAGCCAGACGAGGGCGACGAGCGCCGATGATTCGTCACGGTTGAGGCCCGACAGGAACTGCACCAGCTCTTGATACGCCGGGCTTTGCGGGACATCGGCAAGCTCGGGATCGTCGTCGTCGTCGTCGCCGCGTTCATCCAGCGGAGTCTGGGAATCGAACTCCCGCGCCAGCGCGATCACGAAGCAGACCTTGGCCAGGCCGATGTCCAGCTCCGTCGCCGGTTCTTCCGTCGCCGGTTCGTCGTTCATCCCGAGTATCCTGCCCCGAGGCCATGCAGGCTCCGGTTTACCCTTCCCGACACGGGAGGGCAACGCGACGATTCGGCGCGGCCCGCCCCTGTGGTAGGTTCCTGGCGAACAACGGAGGGGCCGGTGCCGCGCAGCAGACTCGCCCGCAGCTGGACCGAGCGCATCGTGCGCCGGGTCTATTACAAATATTTCGCGCGCAATCTGCTGTACGAATTGCAGGTGCGGGCGCGGGATGAATCCGTCGACTATGTCCGCGCCCGCATGGCCGACGCGATGTTGTTCGAGGACCGCCGCGACCTGCTGGACTGGTGCATGGCGCGATTGCCGGCGGAAGGGATGGTGCTTGAATTCGGCGTTGCGGCGGGCGCGAGCCTGCGGCAGATCGCCGCCGCCACGGCGCGTCCGGTCTATGGATTTGACTCGTTCGAAGGGCTTCCCGAGGACTGGTCCGGCACGCTGGAGCCGCGCGGAAAATTTTCGACCGGCGGCGTGACGCCCCGGGTGCCGGCCAACGTAACGCTGGTGCCCGGCTGGTTCGACGACACGCTGCCGGATTTCGCCAAGGCCCATGACGAGCCGGTGGCGTTCGCGCATCTGGATTGCGATCTGTATTCATCGACCCGTACGGTGTTGCGCGGCCTGGGCCGGCGGATTCGTCCCGGATCGATTCTGGTGTTCGACGAATACTTCAACTATCCGAACTGGCAGCGGCACGAATATCGCGCCTTTCAGGAGTTCGTCGCCGAATTCGGGCTTGCCTATCGGTATCTGGGGTTTTCGATCAAGAATGGGCACGTGGCGGTGGAAATCACGACGCCGGCGAACGCAGAGGTCGGGGCCGGCGGCGCCCAGGGGTAGGAATCCAGCGCCTCGAACCACGCGCCAGGTTGTTTATGGATCAAAAGGTCCAGGCACTTGCAGCCCGCAGCCATTGCCGGCTTCAAGTGTTTGGTTTGATCCACGAGCTCGTTTGTTGATGGG
>JAQBXG010000148.1 GCA_027625125.1 Pseudomonadota bacterium | reverse complement strand
CCCGCGCCCCTGGCGACCATTTCTTCGCGGTCGTCGAGCCGGGCGACAGTCCGCTCCGCCGCTTTGCCGCCGCACACGGGGTCCAGACGGCGGAACACGATCCCGAACTCGGCGGGCGCTATTCGGTGCTGTCGGTCGTCGGCATGTTGCCGGCGATGATCGCCGGGCTGGATGCGGCGGCGGTTCGCGACGGCGCCCGCGCGGTGCTCGACCAGGCGCTGGCGGCGGATGTCCCCGGCGACGTGCCGGCCGCGGCGGGGGCGGCGCTGGCGGTGACGCTGGCGCGGACCTGCGGCGTCGCCATCAATGTGCTGATGCCGTACAGCAGCCGCCTGGAGCCGTTCGCGCTGTGGTACCGCCAGCTTTGGGCCGAGAGTCTGGGCAAGGACGGCAAGGGCCTGACCCCGGTCAGCGCCCTGGGGCCGGTCGACCAGCACAGCCAGTTGCAATTGTACCTGGACGGCCCAGCCGACAAGCAGTTCACGCTGATCTGCCTCGACCAGAGGGGCGTCGGCCCGCGCATTCCGGCGGCGGACGCGGACGCCATCGGCGCGGGGGATCTGGCCGGGGTCACGGTCGGCGACCTGGTGTCGGCGCAACAGGATGCGACGGCGGCGGCGCTCGCGGCGCGTGGGCGCTCGACGCGGGTGCTGCGCATTGCCGGCCCCCTCGACGAACGGGCGATGGGCGCGCTGTTCCTGCACTTCATGCTCGAAACGGTGTTCGCCGCCGATTTGCTGGGGGTCGATCCGTTTGACCAGCCGGCGGTCGAGGAGGGCAAGGTGCTGACCCGCCGCATCCTCGGGGAGCGTGCGGCTCAGAAGGGAGCCTGAGGTGGCGGGGATGGACCTCGGCGTCATCGGCAACTGCAATGTTGCCGCTTTGGTGGATTCCACCGCGTCGATCGTCTGGTGCTGCCTGCCGCAGCTCGACGGCGACCCGGTGTTCTGCAAACTGCTCGACGGCGGGCCGAAACGCGAAGGCGCCGACGACGGGGTGTTCCGGATCGAGCTGGACGGCATGACCCGCAGTGAGCAGCGCTACCTGCCCAACACCGCTGTGCTGGAAACCCGGCTGTACGACGGCCACGGCGGCAGCATCGAAATCATCGATTTCGCGCCGCGGTTCAAGCAATGGAACCGCTATTTCCGTCCGATGACGCTGGTGCGCATCGTCCGTCTGCTGTCGGGAACGCCGCGCATTCGTGTCGTGCTCGAACCACGATTCGCCTACGGCGCGACGGTCCCGGCGCGCACCCACGGCAGCAACCACGTGCGCTTTGTCGGCCCGGACCTGACCGTGCGCCTGTATACCGATGTCGCCATTCCCTACGTCCTTGAAAGCCGCCCGTTCCTGCTGGACGGCGGTGGCGCGACGTTCATCTTCGGCGCCGACGAATCACTGACGGCGCCGATCGGCGAAACCGCTCGCGAGTTTCTCGACTACACGGTGAACTACTGGCGGGACTGGGTGCATGGCCTGGCGATTCCGGCCGAATGGCAGCAGGAAGTCATCCGCGCCGCGATCACGCTGAAGATCTGCGCGCTGGAGCAGACGGGGGCGATCGTCGCGGCGATGACCACGTCGATTCCCGAAGCGCCGGACAGCGGACGCAACTGGGACTACCGCTATTGCTGGCTGCGCGATTCGTTCTTTGTCGTCCGCGCCCTCAACCGTCTGGCCGCAGTGACGACGATGGAGAATTATCTGCGCTATGTACTCAATCTCGTTTCGACGGCCGAAAACAATCACCTGCAACCGGTCTACGGGTTGTCGCTGGAAAGCCGCCTGACCGAATTCGAGGTCCCTGGCCTCGCGGGCTACCGGGGCATGGGGCCGGTGCGGGTCGGCAATCAGGCGTTCGAACACGCCCAGCACGATGTGTACGGCAACGTCATCCTCGCCTGCGCCCAGGCGTTTCTGGATCACCGCCTGCGGTCGCCGGCGGGCCTGCCGGAATACGAACGCCTCGAATGGCTCGGCGAACGTGCGTTCGAAGTCCACGATGCCCCCGACGCCGGCATGTGGGAGTTCCGCAGCCGCAACCGCGTGCATACGACCTCCAGCCTGATGTGCTGGGCGGGGCTGGACCGCCTCGCCACGGTGGCCCGGCATCTCGGTCTCGAAGGCCGCGCTGCCCTGTGGCGCGACCGCGCCGAAAAGGTGCGCGCGGCGATCGAAACGAAGGCGTGGAACGCCGACGCCGGCGCGTTCGTCGAAAGCTTTGGCGGCTCGGGGATCGACGGTGGCGTGTTGCTGATGGCCGAAGTCGGGTTTCTGAAGCGCGACGATCCGCGCTTCGAATCCACCGTCCGCGCCGTCGAACGGGCCTTGCGCCGCGGCGACCACCTGATGCGCTACGGCGAAGCGGATGATTTCTGGCGTCCGAAAGTCGCGTTCAACGCCTGTACGTTCTGGTTCATCGAGGCGCTGGCGGTGCTGGGCCACGTCGACGAGGCGCGGGAAATCTTCGAGCGCATTCTTGCCTGCCGCAATCATCTGGGGCTGTTGTCCGAGGATATCGATCCCGAGACCGGCGAGCTGTGGGGCAATTTCCCCCAGACGTATTCGATGGTCGGCATCATAAACTGCGCGATGCGCCTGAGCCGGAAGTGGGAGGACCTGCTGTGATGCGTCTGGTCGTGGCGTCGAACCGCGTCGCGACGCCCGCACAGCAATCCTCCGGCGGCCTGGCGGTCGGGCTGCGAGGGGCGATGCAGGAAAACGGCGGGCTGTGGTTCGGTTGGAGCGGCGACGTGAAGGCTCGCCCGTCCGGCCGCCCGCGGATCGTCAGCGCCGACGGCGTCACCTATGCCACCATCGATCTAAGTCCCGAAGAACACGACCTCTACTACAACGGCTACGCCAACCGGACCCTGTGGCCGCTGTTTCATTACCGAGTCGATCTGGCCGCCTTCGACCGCGCCGAATATCCCGGCTACCAGCGCGTCAACGCCAAGTTCGCGCGCGTCATGGCGCCGTCGCTGAAAAAGGACGATCTGGTCTGGGTCCACGACTATCACCTGATCCCGCTGGGTGAGGAGTTGCGGTCGGCCGGGTGCCGGATGCCGCTCGGGTTCTTCCTGCACATCCCGTTTCCAGCCCCGGAGGTCTACAAGGCGCTGTACAACTACAAGCGCCTCGCCCGTCATCTGCTCTGCTACGATGTGGTCGGATTCCAGACCCGCACCGACGTCGATGCCTTCCTCGCCATCGCAGCGCAAATCGGCGGCGATGTCGACTCCGCCACCGGCACCGTGCAGGCGTTCGGGCGCACGGTTCGGTGCGCCGCATTTCCGATCGGCATCGATGTCGACGAATTCTCCCGGCTCGCCGAATCGCCGTCGGCGAAAGCCCAACTGAAGCGGCAGCTCAACGGTTTGGGCGAGAGCAATCTGATCATCGGGGTCGATCGCCTCGACTACTCGAAGGGCCTGCCGGATCGCCTCGCTGCGTTTGAACGGCTTCTGGCCGATTATCCGGCGAACCGGCGGCGGGTGACGCTGTTGCAGATCGCCGCGCCGACCCGGGTCGACGTGCCGGAATACGTCGATATCCGTCACGAGCTGGAGACCGCGGCGGGCCACATCAACGGACGCTTCGCCGAATTCGACTGGGAGCCGGTCCGGTACATCAATCGCGCCTACAAGCGCAGTTCCCTGGCAGGCCTGTATCGCGCCGCCAGGGTCGGCCTGGTGACGCCGCACCGGGACGGCATGAATCTGGTCGCCAAGGAGTATGTGGCGGCCCAGGACGAACGCGATCCGGGCGTTCTGGTGCTGTCGCAGTTCGCCGGCGCGGCGGCGCAGATGGATGACGCCCTGATCGTCAATCCCTATGACATCCAGGACGTGGCGGCGGCATTGCAGCGCGCGCTGGTGATGCCGCTGGCGGAGCGTCAGGGTCGCTGGCGGCGGCTGGTGGACGGACTCCGCGCCGAGGACATCGTCTGGTGGCGGAGGTCGTTCGTCGAAGCGCTCGCCGGGGTCGCGCGGCGGCGATGAGCGGCGGCGGATCGTCGGGGCCGGTCCTGCTCGGCGACTTGGGCGGCACGAACGTCCGCTTCGCGCTGGCGCGCCCCGGCGGCGATCCCGAATGCCAGGCGACGCTGCGGGTCGCGGACCACGCGGACATGGCGGCGGCGATTCGCGCCTATCTGGCGATGCAGCCGGAGCCGTCGGCTCGAACGGCGGCGCTTGCCGTCGCGGCGGCGGTGAACGGCGACGAGGTCCGGATGACGAACAATCCGTGGCGCTTTTCGCGCCGCCGTCTGATGGCCGACGCCGGACTGAAGGCGCTGCGGGTGGTGAATGATTTTGAAGCCGTGGCGCTGGCGTTGCCGCATCTCGGGCCGGACGACTGCGTGCGGATCGGCGGCGGCGAGGCCGTCGCCGGCGCGCCAAAGGCGGTGCTCGGCCCCGGCACCGGCCTCGGCGTCGCGCTGGCGGTGCCCCACGGCGAC
>JAQBXG010000147.1 GCA_027625125.1 Pseudomonadota bacterium | reverse complement strand
GCGACGACGCGCTCATTCCCGTTGTCGACGCGCTTTGGCGATTCGCCTGCGAACATCCGGGCCTGTACGCGGCTTCGGTGCCGGCGCCCGGCGACGATGATCCGGAGTTGCAGCGAGCGGCCGATCAACTGCTCGGGGTGCTGCTGGATGTGCTGGCCGGCTACGGCCTTTCCGGCGACGACGCGCTGCACGCGGTGCGGGCGGTGCGGGCGATTCTGCACGGGTTTCTGTCGCTGGACGCCGCAGGCGGATTCGGCATGCCGCTGGATGTTGAAGAATCGTTCCGGCGGCTGGTCGCATCGTTCGTTCGCGGGCTTGGCGAACACGGAACGGAACGATGACGGATCGCTATGCCTCCGCCGCCGCGGCGGCGCGCATGGCGCGTTTGCGTTCGTGGGGCAGCAGCTGTTTCTTTCGCAGCCGGATCGACTGCGGCGTGACCTCGACCAGTTCGTCGTCGCCGATATAGGTAATCGCCTGTTCCAGCGTCATCTTGCGCGGGGTCGTCAGGCGCACCGCCTCGTCGTGGCTGTGGGTGCGGATGTTGGTGAGTTGCTTGCCCTTCAGCGGATTCACTTCCAGATCGTTGCCGCGCGAATGTTCACCGATGATCATGCCCTGGTACACGCGGGTGCCCGGATCGATGAACATCACGCCGCGGTCTTCGAGCTGGAACAGCGCATAGGGGACCGCGTTGCCGGCCCCGGTGGAGACCAGCACGCCGTTTCGCCGGGCCGGGATCGCGCCGCGATGCGGGGCATAGCCATGAAAGACGCGATTCATCACGCCAGTACCGCGGGTGTCGGTCAGGAACTGGCCGTGGATGCCGATCATCCCCCGTGAAGGGGCATGGAACACCATCCGCACCTTGCCGGCCCCGGCGGCGCGGGAATCCTGTAGCTCGGCGCGACGGGCGGACAGCAGTTCGACCACCGCGCCCAGGAATTCGTCGTCGACATCGATGACGACTTCCTCGATCGGCTCCATCTGCTGGCCCGTGACCGGATCGCTTCGGAACAGCACACGCGGGCGGCTGATGGCGAGTTCGAAGCCTTCGCGGCGCAGCGTTTCGACCAGCACCCCCAATTGCAGTTCGCCGCGCCCGGCGACTTCGAACGCATCGGAGTCGCCGGTTTCGGTGACGCGAATGGCGACATTGCCTTCGGCCTCGCGCAACAGCCGCGCCCGCAGCACGCGGCTTGCGATCTTGCTGCCCTCGGTGCCGGCAATCGGCGAATCGTTGACCTGGAACGTCATCGCGAGGGTCGGCGGGTCCACCGCCTGGGCTGCCAGCGGCTTTGTGACGCCTTCGGCCGCCAACGTGTCGGCGACGGTCGCAGACTTGAACCCCGCCACCGCGACGATGTCGCCGGCGGCGGCGGATTCGATGGCGACGCGCTCCAGACCGCGAAACGCGAACAGTTTGGTCACTCGGACCTTTTCAATCGCCTGGCCGGTGCGGGAAATCGCCGCCACGGTCTGACCCGCCCCGATGCGGCCGGATTGAATTCGGCCGGTCAGCACGCGGCCGACGAACGGATCGGAATCCAGCGTCGTCACCAACAGACGGAACGGCCCCGTTTCAATCCGTGGCGGCGGCACGTGAGCGACGATGCGGTCGAACAAAGGCGCCAGCGATTCACGCGGGGCGTCGATCGTCTCCGCCGCCCAGCCGTCGCGGCCCGACGCATACAGAACCGGAAAATCCAGTTGCTTTTCGTCGGCGTCCAACGCCACGAACAGATCGAAGATTTCGTTCAGAACATGATCCGGGCGGGCGTCGGCGCGATCGATCTTGTTGATGATGACCAGCGGCCGCAACCCCAGCGCCAGCGCCTTGCCGCTGACGAACTTTGTTTGCGGCAGCACGCCTTCGGCCGCGTCGACAAGGATGACGACACCGTCGACCATCGACAGGATGCGCTCGACCTCGCCGCCGAAATCCGCATGGCCGGGGGTATCGACAATGTTGATGCGAAAGCCGCGCCAAACTACCGACGTGCATTTGGCGAGGATCGTGATGCCGCGTTCCCGCTCCTGGTCATTGGAGTCAAGCGCGCGCTCGGCGACGCGCTGGTTGTCGCGAAAGGTGCCGCTTTGGCGCAGCAGCGCATCGACCAGCGTGGTTTTGCCATGGTCGACGTGTGCGATGATCGCAATGTTGCGGATATCCATGTTAGTCCGGAAGGTGTCGCGTGCGACGGCGCGTGTATACGAGAGTGCCCGGTCCGCGGCAAGGCCGCGCTTGACGGGCGAACAGAGTGAGGATCAGACAGGAGCGAAGCGCTTGTCGCGGCCGACGAGGTCGTCGCCGGTCAACGGATTGGCGGTGATTCGCACGGTACCGGGTTCGTCGGTAACGGTGCCGATGCGCCACGCCGCCTTCCCTTCGCGTGCCGCTGCGTCGATCACCGCGTCGACGCCCGATTCGCCGACCACGGCGCACAGGCCGACCCCCATGTTGTAGACGGTGTGCATGTCGCCTGCCGGGATACCGCCGCGTTCGGCCAGACTGCGAAAGATCGGCGGCGGCGGCGGCAGCGCATCGAGAAGGAAACCGACCGGCGCGGCGACCCGCGTCAGGTTGAAGAAGCCGTCGCCGGTGATGTGCAACAACGCCCGCAGGTCCAAGGCCCGGTCCAGCATGTCCAGCGCCTCCCGCACATAGATGTGGGTGGGCCGCAGCAATTCAAGCCCCAGACTTTGCCCGAGTTCCGGCAGAATGGCGTCGATGCCGTGGCCGCGGTCGGACAAGAACACCTTGCGCGCCAGGGTCAGGCCGTTGGAATGGATGCCGTTCGATTCAATTCCGACCACCGCATCCCCCGGAATCGCGCCGGCCCCGGTCAAAATCCGGTCAAGCTGGACGGTGCCGACGGCGGTTCCGGCCAGATCGAAGCCGCCGCCAGGGCGCGCGCCGCGAATCATGTCGGGAAGTTCGGCGATTTCGCCGCCGGAGATCGAAACCCCCGCCCGTTCGGCCCCGACCGCCAGACCTTCGGCGATTTCGAGCAACATCGCGGGTGCGACCCGCTCGACCGCGACGTAGTCGACAAACGTGACCGGCGCCGCCCCGACGCAGATCAGGTCGTTGACGTTCATCGCCACGCAGTCGATGCCGATGGTGCGGTAATCGCCGACCAGTTCGGCAATCAACACCTTGGAGCCTACGCCGTCGGTGCAGATCGCCAGGCCCCGGCCGCCGCCGAGATCGATGACATTGGCGTAATGCCCGAAATCCAGCACCACGTTGCCGCGGCCGCCCGGCCAGGTGCGGCGCAGGCGGTCGGTCAGTCCGGCCAGCGCCATATCCGCTTCGGCGACGCGGACCCCGGCCGCGTCATAGGCGCCGGCGCCGCGAGGTTGAGATGCCATTTGAAGCCCCAGGTGCCGGTTTCCGGCCACGCGGGGCGGAACCTAGCGGGTGGCCCGCGGACTGCCAAGCGCGATCGCAGCGGCGGTGCTAGAAGGCGACAACCCCGGTCAGCGCCAACGCCGCGGCAATGCCGATCGCCACGGATACCGCCATCCCCAGCGCAAATCTGGCGGCAGCGGCGGCCCTGCCGACACGGCCCGGTTCGGCCGGGCGTGCGACGCCCTCGCCGGAAGGCGCAAGTCGCGCCGGCGCCGGTGTCCAGCCGGTCTCTCTTGCGGTCATCGTCATGTGGAGGTTCTCCCGAATCTTGCTCAATGCCCAAAATCGCTTTGCCCAAACCGCCATGCCCATGGCGGGCGGCGGAGTATCGGCCTGGATGCTGAACACTTGGTGAAGCAGCCGGTTTCAGGTCAGCAGGCTGAAACCGTGGTTGGCAAACGCCGCCACCAGCAGCAGCACGGTTCCGGCGATCACAATCGTGATCAGCACCGCCGCCCAGACCAGCGTGCGATGCGCGTTCCGCCGCTTTGGCCAAAAACGCTTCCTTTCCGGTTCGAAGACATCGGGGATCGGCTGAATCGCTTTGGCGGCCATTTCGTTTCGTTCACCAGGGTTTTCTTGCGGCCGGCGCGATGGCCGGTCGGGCGAAAGGGCAGACTGCCGCCTCCAGATCAAAGCCGTGTGAACGGTCGTTGTCGGAATCGCAACAGCCGCAATTTTCATTCGCGCCGCATTGCGTTCGCGTCATCGAATATCACGATTGCGGCGCTGCCGCGTCGCCGGTGCGGCGGGCCTGCGGCAATCCGCCGCGATAGGAAAAATCAATGTAATCGATGGGTTTTTTCGTGCGGGGGGAACGCCTATCTGACGGCCAACGGTGCCGTTCCCCTTCGGGCCGGCCCCCATGAATGCAAGGAGCATGACATGACGACCCTGGATCCCACCCGTCCCGCCCACGAGGAACTCGCGGGCTTTGCCAAGACGGTGGCGTTTGTTTTTGTTTCGGCGACGGCGTTTCTCGGCGCCCTCGGTCTGCTGGCCGCGCTGCTGTACTGATCGTCCCCAAGCCTGACGCCGGCGGGCGGG
>JAQBXG010000146.1 GCA_027625125.1 Pseudomonadota bacterium | reverse complement strand
ACAAGCCGGGTTCGGGTCCAGTGGGCGGGCGCGTCCACCGCCGCGATGGGGGCCGCCACCGACGCCGCCGACGCCGGGGCGAACGCCGCCGGGCGCACGGTGAGGAGCTGTGGCCGGGCGTCGGATTCGACGGTGGCGACGGCGTTGCCGGAGTTCATGGCGCGGCGGTAGGTGCGCAGCGCCACGATTTCGAGCACGTCGGAGATCAGCGGCGTATCGAGTTTGGCGGCGGCGCGCGGCAGGACGTTCTTGCCGAATGTCGTGGCGGGGGCGACGACGGCGTCGTAGCCGGGGGCAAGGGTCGCGACCAGCTCGGCGATTGGCTCTGCCAGGCCGCGGGCGACGGATGCGCCCTCGGCGACCAGGACTCCGGTGACTCCGGCGATGTTCGCCGCCGCGTTCGCCGCCGCGTGGCAGTCCCCGCCCGCCACCAGCACATCGACCAGGTCGGCGACGGACCGCGCGGCGGTGACGGCGCGGCGGGTCGCGTCGGCCAGGCGGTCGGGGCCGTGTTCGGCGACGACCAGCGCCTTCATTCCAGTACGCCCCGTTCGGCCAGGTGCGCGAACAGTTGTTCAGCGGACTCGATGCGGACGCCCGCGCGCTTGCGTTCCGGCGCGGTGATTTGGGTGATGCGCAAGCGCGGGGCGAGGTCGAGGCCGACGGACACCGCATCGCGCGTCTCGATCGGCAATTTGCGGGCGCGCAACAGGTTGGGCAGCGTCGGGTAGCGCGGCACGTTCAGGCGCAGGTCGGCGGTGACGACGGCCGGCAGATCCACCGACAGCGTCTCGAGGCCTGCGTCCACCTCGCGGTCGACGGTCGCCGTGCCGTTGTCGATTGCGATGCGTGACGCGAACGTCGCCTGTGGCCAATCGAGCAGGCCCGCGAGCATCTGGCCGGTCTGGTTTGATTCGCCGTCCACCGACTGCTTTCCCATCAGGACCAGGTTCGGTTGTTCCTCGGCGGCGACAAAGGCAAGCGCGTGGGCGGCGGCGAGCGGTTGCACCTCGTGGTTCGTCACGATGTGGATCGCCCGCGACGCGCCGATGGCCATCGCCGAACGCAGCACGTCCTCGCAGGCGGAATCGCCGACCGTCACGGCGACGACCTCGGTGGCGACGCCGCGTTCCCGCAACCGCACCGCCTCGTCGACGGCGATTTCATCGTAGGGATTGAGGGTCATGCGAACGCCCGCAAGGTCGAAGCCTAGCCCGTCGGCGGCAATCGGCACGCGCGCGTTCGGGTCCGCCACCCGTTTGACCGCAACCATGATCTTCACGGGGCCGACTCGGACAACCGGTCGCGTCCAGGGGTGCAATTCACGATTTGCCCTGTGTGATCGACGCGATCAACACGATCGATCGCATCGCACCGACGTGCGGTCCCGTTCACGGCCTCGGCTGCCCCGACTGAGCCTCGCGCATGCTATGCACCGCGATTCGCTCCGGGGCGCCAAACGACATCGCTGCCAGCGGCGGCGTTCAGCGCCCGGCTGAGGACGAAGAACAGGTCGGAAACGCGGTTGATGTAGCGGAGCGCGGCGGGATTTACCGGCTCGGACGCCGCGAGCGCGGTCATAGCCCGTTCGGCGCGGCGCGCGACCGTGCGCGCCTGGTGCAGATGCGCGGCGGCGGCGCTGCCGCCCGGCAGGACGAAGGAGTCGAGCGGCGCGAGCGCGGCGTTGGCGTCGTCGATTTCCGATTCCAGGCGGCGCACCTGGTCTTCGGTGATCCGCAGCATGGCGGGGTCGTCGAACGCATCGGACGGATTCGCGAGATCGGCGCCAAGATCGAACAGATCGTCGAGGATGCGCCGGAGGATGGCCGCAGCCGGTTCGCCGTCGGACAGGTGCGTGCGGGCGAGGCCGGCGGCGGCGTTGGCTTCGTCGACATCGCCGATCGCGGCGACGCGCAGACTGTGCTTCGGGACCCGCGCGCCATTGGAAAGCGAGGTTTCGCCGCTATCGCCGCCGCGCGTGTAGATTCGGGTGAGACGAACCACGGCTCAGGGCGCAAGGAAATATGCGACCAGCAGCAGGATCGTCACCGCCTGGGAAGTCACCCGGGCGCGCATCATTACGTTGCCGTATTTGTCGTTGAAGCGTGTGCCGCGCAACATTCCAAACACGCCGGCAAGAAGGATCAGCAGGGTGGCCGCGAGGGCCATGGCGATCAATACGGCGAGGACGGATTTGAGCATGGTGGCCGAATCGTTCCGCAGACCCCGCACCATACCCCGCGCGGGTGGCGGGTGTCGCGGGAGATTTGCCGCCGCTCGCGCCTTGCTATCGGCGGGACGCGACCGTATACCCGCGCGGTTCCCGCCCGCGGACCCCAAGGGATGAATCACAGGCTTTCCGACGGACAGATCGTCGCCTTCGTGACGGTGCTGATCGCGATCGCGCAATTGTCGACGAGCATCTATCTGCCGTCGCTGCCGGCGCTGGTCGAGGTATTCGGCACCGACGCGGCGATGGTGCAGTTGACGTTCACCGTCTACATGCTCGGCGCGGCGGTGAGTCAACTGGCGGTGGGGCCGCTGTCGGACCGATTCGGCCGGCGGCCGGTGCTGTTGGCCGGGTTGGCGGTGTATGTGCTGGCCAGCGTGCTGGCGGCGCTGGCGCCGACGGTCGAGGCGCTGATCGCCGCGCGGCTGTTGCAGTCGATTGGGGCGACGGCCGGCCCGGTCGTCGGGCGGGCGATCGTGCGCGACTGTTTCGACCGCGCCCACGGCGCCCGCGTGATGGCCAATGTCGGCATGGCGCTGGCGGTGTCGCCGGCGGTGGCGCCGCTGATCGGCGCCTATGTCCACGAAAGCCTGGGCTGGCGCGCGAACTTTGTACTGGTGGCGGCGTTTGGCGTGACGATCGCCGTTATCTCGGCGCTGTATCTGGCCGAGACCAACCGCAACATCCAGGCGGGCGCGGGGGTCGGCGCGCTGGCCCGGAACTACGGGCTGCTGCTGCGCTCGCGGGCGTTTCTGGTCTATGCGATGACGACCAGTTGCGTGTTTGGCGGCATGTTCGCGTTTCTGGGCGAAGGGCCGTTTCTGCTGATGGGACTGTTGGGGGCGTCGCCGAAGGAGTACGCGCTGTTGTCGGCGATCCCGGTCGGTGGGTTCGTCGTTGGCTCTGCGCTGACGTCGAAATGGACGCTGCGGATCGGCATCGACCGCATGATTCTGATGGGGCTGGCGTTGGCGGTGGTCAGTGTGGCGGTGCTGATCGGCTTTGCGGTCGCCGGAGTGTTCAATTTCGCCGTGTTGATCGGCCCGGTGACGATGGTCGTCATGGCGATGGGGCTGGTGTTTCCGAACGGCACCGCCGGGGCGCTGTCGGCGCATCCGGAGATCGCCGGCACCGCTTCGGCGCTGTTGGGGTTCTTTCAGATGGGCTTTGCCGGACTGGCGGTGCTGGTGACCAGCATTCTGACCGGCGAAACGCAGATTCCGATGATTGCGGTGATGAGCGGCGCTGTGGCGGCGGCGGTGCTGTCCTTTTCACTCCGGCCGGAGCTGCCGCCGCGCGTCGTGGGTGTGTGACCGCGCCTGAATTGAGCGGGCCGCGCGTGGCCGCCGCCGTTGGACCGCCCGCCGGGCTGGTGGTGTTGCTGCATGGCTGGGGCGCGGACGGCAACGATCTGATCGGGTTGGCCGGCGCATGGCGCGCGGTGCTGCCGCGGGCCGCGTTTGTGGCCCCCGATGCGCCGGAGCCGCATCCGCAGGCGCCGGGCGGGCGGCAGTGGTTCGGTCTTGGTCCGGACATCGACCTCGGCGGGCCGCGGTTCGTCGGCGGCGCCGTCGCGGCGGCGGCGGCGGTCAACGATTTTGTCGACCGCGAACTCCGCCGTCTGGACCTGGCGCCCGGCGCCGTCGCGTTTGTCGGGTTCAGCCAGGGCGGCACCGTCGCACTGGAGGCCGCGCTGTCGCGGGCGGCGGGGTGTGCGGCGGTCGTGGCGTATTCCGGCGCTTTGGCAGGGGGGCGAGCGCCGGTCGGTTGCCGGCCGCCAGTGTTGCTGGTTCATGGCGAACGGGACGACGTGGTGCCGCCGGAGTTGCTTGGCTTCGCGGCGGCGGCGGTGGCCGAAGCGGGATGCGAAGTTGAAACGCGGCTGACTCCCGGACTGGGGCACGGTATCGACGAAGACGGTGCAGGGATGGGCGGCGCATTCCTCGTGCGGCATTTGTCCGGCATTATGTAGCAAACGCACCAAGGGGCGCGGGAACACCAAGTAGTCTACCGCTATCCTGCCTCGGATGGAATCCCGTCCGAACCTTGTCCACGGCCTGATAGCCAAGCGGTCAGAACTAGCCGGTCAGGTAGAACACGCCCAGACCGTTCTGCGGCAGCTAATCATTGACCTGGACAATCTAGACGCCACGATCCGGCTGTTCGAGCCGGACATAGACCTAGCAGGCTGTTGAAAAACCCGTGGCTCGTTGGATCGAAGCGTGATTCACTCGATTAAGGTTGTCGAG
>JAQBXG010000145.1 GCA_027625125.1 Pseudomonadota bacterium | reverse complement strand
ATCGACATACCATATCTAACCTATTGATATTAAACGGTAATTGGCGGAGGGGGTGGGATTCGAACCCACGGTACACTCGCGCGCACAACGGTTTTCGAGACCGTCGAGCGGCTGACCCGCGAATATCGCCCCGCCGACCCCGGTTTGGTGGTCGCGATGGTCGACGCGCGCAACACGTCGCCGCCCTGCGCCGCCTGAACCCGCTTCCGGCCGCTACGCCCCGGCCTTCTTTCTTCCTCGATGCGCGACCAGGCACAACCCGGTCGCACTTTTCAGTTCCGGCCGGGAATAATCCCGGCTCGCCAAACGTTCTTTCCTTGCCCGGCGCGCATCCGCCGCCGGATGCGCAAATCTGCCACTGGAGGGGAGAAATTATGAAATCGAAGCAAGAGCGGGGACTCCGCGAACTGTACGACGACGATCCCGAGCGCGCCGACGCCATCGTGTTCGGCCGCAGGACCGAACGCGGACGCCGCGGATTCCTGAAATCCGCCGGTCTGGGCGCGATGGCCGCCGCGGTCGGCGGCGCCATTCCGTTCGCCCGCAATCTGCCGGGCGGCATCATCCCCGCCGCGATGGCGCAGGAAATGGCGATGATCGACGGCAAGGGTCCGATTACCGTCCTCGGCGACCGGCCGCTGAACGCCGAAACCCCGGCCCACTTGCTCGATGACGCGGTGACGCCGAACAGCCTGCACTTTGTCCGCAACAACGGGCTGGTGCCGGACATGGCGACGAACATGGACGCCAACGCCTGGTCGCTGACGATCGACGGTGAGGTCCACAATCCGATGACGATCACCCTTGGCGACCTGAAGGGCAAGTTCGACACGGTCACCGCCCAGTTGCAGGTCGAGTGCGGCGGCAACGGCCGCGCCGGCTTCAACCCGCCGGCCGGCGGCAACCAGTGGACGGTCGGCGCGATCGGTTGCGCCGAGTACGCCGGCGTTCGCATGCGCGACGTGCTCAACGCCGCCGGTCTGAAGGATTCGGCGATCTACACCGGCTACCACGGCAACGACGTGCATCTTTCCGGCGACACCACCAAGGACGTGATCTCCCGCGGCGCGCCGATCTGGAAGATGATGGACCCAAGCACCATCCTGGCATTTGAAATGAACGGCGAGCCGCTGCCGGCCCTGCACGGCTATCCGGTCCGCATCGTCTGTCCGGGCTGGCCAGGATCGACCTCGGGCAAATGGGTACGGCGCATCTGGGTCCGCGACCAGGTCCACGACGGCGCCAAGATGACTGGCACCTCGTAACGCACGCCGGTCTACGGCGTCGAACCGGGCGCGGAAATCCCCGACGAAGATTGGGGCATCATCCAGTCGATGCCGGTGAAGTCGATCATCTCGTTCCCCGAGGACGGCGCGACCTTGCCGGTCGGCGAACGCACTGTCGAAGTGCGCGGCCACGCTTGGGCGGGCGACAACGACGTGACCTCGATGGAAATCTCGATCGACTTTGGCGCCACATGGACGGCGGCGGAACTCGACCCGCCGGCAAATCCGTATGCGTGGCAGAACTGGCGCACCCACGTCCGCTTCCCGACCAAGGGCTACTACGAGGTCTGGGCCCGGGCGACCGACCAAACCGGTGTCGGCCAACCGTTTGCGGTTGCCTGGAACTCGAAGGGCTACCTCAACAATCAGATGCACCGGGTCGCGGTCCATGTCGCTGCGTAGACACCGCGCCATGCGCGGTGTGGCCCTGGCCGTGGTTTTGGCCGGCTCGTTGTCCTGGGCGCCCGCGGGCGCCCAGGATGACATCGACTTCTTGCCCGAAGGCGAAGGCCGCGAAGACGTCTTCTACATCTGCCAGGCGTGTCATTCGCTGATGATCGTCAAACAGCAACGCTTGAGCTACACCCGATGGGACAAACTGTTGCATTGGATGGAGGAGGAACAGGGCCTGCCCGAGCTTCCCGGCGACGTCCGCGAGCGGGTGCTCGGCTACCTGTCGACGGCCCTCGGAGAAGACGCGCCCCGCTGAGCGCCGACCCCTGCTTTCCGCTCCGTGCCGTGTGGGTTAGATTTGCGCCCCGAATCCGCGGCCGGAAGGAACCAGATCCGATGACGACGATGATTTCCGAAGTATACGACGCGCTGAAGGCGGCCGGCGCGCCCGACGAGGACGCACACAAGGCAGCGACGGCCCTCGCCGCCCAGCAATCCCGCATCGAGGGCATCGAGGCGCGGTTGCGCATGTTTCGCTGGGGACTGATCGCGCTCGGAATCGCGGTTGTGGTTCTCGAAGTCCTGCCCTACATGGGCTTCTACGCCATCTGACGTCGGCGCGACGGACTGGAAATCCCGGCGCGGCCATGGTTTATTTGCCCGTGACAGGCGGACAGGGGGAAGCGGTCGCCGCACAGCCGATCGATCGAAAGCGCGGCGGCGCGGCGGCAAGTCCCGTCCCGCCGCATCGCGGACCACAAAACCTTCGCCGATAGCAACCGGCGCCGGGTGGGCACGCGAGACCACTCCGGGCGCCGCAATACCGTTCGGGGACGTGAAATCAAGGGGGAGCATCATGCAGCAGACTCGAAATACGCGCCGATTGCATCGGGTGGCCGCTGCGGCGACCGCACTCGCGGTCCTCGGCGCGCCGACGATGGCGTTTGCGCAAACGGGCCTGAACGAAGGCAACACGTCGTGGATTCTGACATCGACGGCGCTGGTTCTGTTTATGACCCTTCCCGGTCTGGCGCTGTTCTACGGCGGGCTGGTGCGGTCGCAGAACGTGCTGTCGGTGCTGATGCACGTCACCGTCATCGCCTGTCTCGCCTCGATCGTCTGGCTGGCCGCCGGATACTCCCTCGCGTTCGGCGACGGCGGCGGTATCAATACGATGGTTGGCAGCCTCGACAAGGCGTTCCTGCGCGGCGTCGGCGTGGATTCGATGTCTGGCGACATCCCCGAATCGGTGTTCTTCATGTTTCAACTGACGTTCGCCGTCATCACCCCGGCGCTGATCGTCGGCGCCTTTGTCGAACGCATGAAGTTCGCCGCCGTCCTGATCTTCACGGTGCTGTGGCTGTTGTTCGTCTATGCGCCGGTGACCCATTGGGTGTGGGGCGGCGGCTGGCTCGCCGACATGGGGGTGCGTGATTTCGCGGGCGGCCTCGTCGTCCACACCACCGCCGGCGTCTCGGCGCTGGTGATTGCGATCGTTCTCGGGGCGCGCAAGGGTTTCCCGCGCGATATCAAGCCGCCGCACAATCCCGGCATGACGATGATGGGCGCCGGCATGCTGTGGGTCGGCTGGTTTGGATTCAACGCCGGCAGCGCGCTGTCGGCCGGCGGCGGCGCCGGCATGGCGATGACCGCCACCCACCTCGCGGCCGCCGCCGCTTCGTTGACCTGGATGAGCATCGAATGGCTGCGCTACGGCAAGCCCAGCCTGATCGGCCTGGTGACCGGCACCATCGCCGGCCTTGCGACCGTGACCCCGGCGTCGGGCTATATCGGCCCGATCGGCGGCCTGCTGTGCGGCGTCGCCGGTGGCTTCGTCTGCTATTACGCCACCCAATACATCAAGCAATCGCTGAAGATCGACGATTCCCTCGACGTGTTCGCGGTCCATGCGGTCGGCGGCATGCTCGGCATTCTACTGGTGTCGTTCCTCGCCTCCGAGGCGTTCCAGGGCCTGGGCCTCGACATGTCGATCGCGGCGCACTTCGGTGTGCAGCTCACCGGAATTGTTGCGACGGCCCTGTGGTCGGCGGTCCTTACGGTGATCTTCCTGACGATTGCGCGGGCGCTGGTCGGCATCCGCGTGTCGCCGGAGGAAGAAACCGAAGGCCTCGACATCACGTCCCACGGCGAACGCGGCTATGATCTTTGATCCCCTGTCGGCCTTTTCGAAAGAGGTACTGCAATGAAGCTGGTAATGGCGATCCTCAAGCCCCACAAGCTCGACGAGGTGCGCGAGGCCCTTACGGCGGTCGGCATTCAGGGCATGACCGTCAGCGAAGTGAAGGGCTTTGGCCGTCAGAAGGGCCACACCGAAATCTATCGCGGCGCCGAGTACACGGTGGACTTCGTCCCGAAGCTGAAGATCGAGATCGTCGTCAGCGACGACATTGTCGATAAGGCCGTCGAGACGATTCGCGAAGCCGCCCAGTCGGGGCAGATCGGCGACGGCAAGATCTTCGTGTACGACGTGACCCAGGCAGTCCGCATCCGCACCGGCGAATCCGGACCGGAAGCGCTGTAGCGGACCGCCGGCGCGGCGGCGCGTCTGTTGACCGCGCCGGTGGACGCCCGGCCGGACGGCGACGTACTGGTGCTTGGTGCCGGCCTGGCCGGAGTCTGCACCGCATGGGCGCTTGCCCGCGACGGGGCGGCGGTCACGGTACTTGACCGCCGACCGGGTCCGGCACAGGAAACCAGTTTCGCGAACGGCGGCCACATCTCCGCCGGTCAGGCGCGGCCATGGGCGACCCATGGCGTCCCCGGCCAACTGCTACGCTGGCTCG
>JAQBXG010000144.1 GCA_027625125.1 Pseudomonadota bacterium | reverse complement strand
CAACCGGATTACCCGGCCGCTTCAGTGAGGGAGTTTTGCTCCGGCGCTTACACTACGCCCGAAATGGTACATGTCCCCGACCTTGCGCTGGGCGCAGGCACCTCCCTGCAACGGCCAGCGGAAAAAAGTGGTAAAGCGCGGTGCCGCAGTCGCCGCGGTTGATTGTAGCAAGCCCGTGCTCGTATGGGCCGACGGCGACGGGCCCCGAGCTGGCCAGGATCAGCAGGATGGACAGCAGGGCTTCCGCATTGGCAAAGCCTGTACCTGCTTGGACAACAAGCGACCGATTTGGACATGGCCAACGCCGGAAAAGAACGGGGGCATTTGCATGCACCGCAGAACCCGAAGGTGGTCCCCCGGGGGCCTTCAAAGCCCTGCTTTGACATGGTGAAGAGAAAGAGGGGGCGGCTGACCCAACGGACCTGAATACTAGCGGCGACAGCAGGGTCATCAGGCGCGGTATTCAAGGGTTTTCTGGATACCGCAAGCAACGAATATGGCCACTTCTGAGTGCAAATCCACGCTATTTCACTCAAAGTTGCTGTATAACCTCTCTGATTGGCAGGCTTCAGGCCCTTCATTCAGGGCGAAATAGAGAAATGACAGGATCGGAACTTCGTGCAATTGGTGAGGGCATGTTTGGCCGGCGCTGGCAGTCCGACCTAGCGCGTGAACTCAGCGTGAATGAGCGGACGGTCCGGTATTGGCTGTCGGAGTCGAGGGCAATTCCGCCTGACCGGGAGCTGCAAATTCACGATCTGCTGTCCGAGCGCCGCGACCTATTGGAATGGTTACGGGCTGGCCCTTTGAACTAGAATGCCGCGCTCCGCAATTGGGTTGCTCCAACGTAGCCCGACGATCTTGTGTAGCCATGCGCGTAGCTATCCTGCTACCGCAATACCTAACCATTTGTTTTTGTATCATTTTATTAAACCATGAAAATCGCCACCTGGAACGTCAATTCGATCACGGTCCGCCTGCCCCACGTGCTGGACTATCTGCGGGCGGCGTCGCCGGACGTGCTGCTGTTGCAAGAGTTGAAGGCGGTGGACGAGGCGTTTCCGGACACCGAAATCGGCGACGCCGGCTACAACTGCGCGGTCTGGGGCCAGCGCACCTATAATGGCGTCGCGATCCTGTCGAAGACCCCGCTCGACGACATCCAGCGCGGACTTCCCGGCGACGAGGACGAACCCCAGGCCCGGTATATCGAGGCCGAAACCAACGGCATACGGGTCGCCTCGATCTATTTGCCGAACGGCAACCCGGTGGACGGACCGAAGTTTCCGTACAAACTTTCGTGGATGGACCGCCTGATCGATCATGCCGCGGCGCTGCTGGAAACCGATTCGCCGTTCGTGCTGGGCGGCGACTACAACGTCTGCCCGGCCGACGCCGACGTATACGACCCGGCGGACTTCGCCGACGACGCGCTGTGCCGGCCGGAATCCCGCAGTCGCTTCCGCGCCCTGGTCAACCTGGTCCTGACCGAGGCGTTCCGCGCCCTGCACCCCGACGAGACCGGCGCCTACAGCTACTGGGGCTACCAAGGCGGCGCCTGGCGCAAGGGCCACGGGCTGCGCATCGACCATCTGCTGCTGTCGCCGCATCTGGCCGACCGCCTGGTCGAATGCGAGATCGACCGCGAACCCCGGGCGCGGGAAAAGGCGTCGGACCACACGCCGGTCTGGTGTGAACTGTCGTCGGGCGAGCGCGACGACACACCCTGGCAGGTCTAGCGCCCGGCGGGCGCGACCTGTGACACGCGGGGCGCGGCGCGGCGGCGCGCCAGGTAGTGATTCAACGCGGTCGCGTCGCCCAACAGAACCCGCCCGTCCAGGGTCGCGGCATAGGTCCGCCGCACAATCGCCAGAGACGGATTCGAGTCCAGGTCTGAACCGAAATGCGCCACGACCTGCTGCCCCGGATTCAACGTCCGCGGCCAGCCGCCGCGGTCGTGCAGATGCGGCAGCACCATCGCGATTTGCGGGCCGTCCTCGCCGCGGGTCAATCCGACCTCGGTGATCGTCACCGGCCGCCGGCCGTGATTGCTGACGACGATGCACAGCCCTGGCGGTGCAATCGTCTTCGCGCGCAGGCCGCGAAAATCCGTCGGCGCATCGCCGATGGCGATGGTCGCGCGACCGATGGCGTGGGCGAGCCGCGCATGGATGTGGACGCCGCCGTTGCGGTCCAGCAGTTGCGCCGCGGCGTCCTAGCCGCGCGCCAACCATATCCCGGCAACGCGGAGCCAACCGCGCCGCGCCGGCCGCGTCTCGCGAAACAGCGCCCGGACATTGTCCTGCGGCAGGTCAGATGTCGGCGTAGACATGGCTTTCGGCGCGCGCGCCGGGATGGGTCACAGCGCCTTTTTCGGCATCGCCGACCGTTTCGGCATAGCGCCACAACGCGCCGGAGCGATAGTCGGTGCGGCGCGGCGTCCACGCCGCGCGCCGCGCGGCCAGCTCGGCATCGGACAGGTCCACCGACAACTCGCCGGTTTCGGTATCGATGCGGATCATGTCGCCGTCGCGGAGCAGCGCGATCGGGCCGCCCACCGCCGCCTCGGGGCCGACATGGCCGACGCACAACCCGCGCGTGCCGCCGGAAAACCGGCCGTCGGTGATCAGCGCCACCTTGTCGCCCATGTCCTGGCCCGAAATCGCCGCCGTCGTCGACAGCATCTCGCGCATGCCCGGACCGCCGCGCGGACCTTCGTAGCGAATGACGATCACATCGCCGTCGCCGTACTTGCGCTGCTGCACGGCGGCGAAGGCGTCTTCCTCGCGGTCGAACACCCGCGCCGTGCCGGTGAACTTGCGCATCTTCAATCCGGCGACCTTCACGATCGCCCCCTGCGGCGCCAGATTGCCTTTTACGCCGACGACGCCGCCGGTCGCAGTGATCGGGTTGGTAGCGGGGTAGATCACGTCCTGTCCGTCCGGGAACACGACGTCCTTCAGGTTCTCGGCAATCGTCTTGCCGGTCACGGTGATGCAGTCGCCGTGCAGATACCCGGCGTCCAGCAACGTTTTCATCAACACCGGCACGCCGCCGACATCGTACATATCTTTTGCCACATAGCGGCCGCCGGGCTTCAGGTCCGCGATGTACGGCGTGCGACGAAAGATGTCGGTGACCGCGTGCAGGTCGAAATCGATGCCGACCTCGTTCGCCAGCGCCGGCAGATGCAGTCCGGCATTGGTGGACCCGCCCGAGGCCGCGACGACGACGGCGGCGTTCTCCAGCGCCTCGCGGGTGACGATGTCGCGGGGGCGCAGGTTCCATTCCAGCAGGTCCATCACCGCGATTCCGGCCGCCTCGCAGAAGCGGTCGCGGGACTGGTACGGCGCCGGGGGGCCGGCCGAGCCTGGCAACGCCAGGCCGATCGCCTCGGAGACGCAGGCCATCGTATTGGCGGTGAACTGGCCGCCGCAGGAGCCTTCCGACGGGCAGGCGACCTGTTCCAGCCGGGTCAGCGCCGCCTCCTCCATCCGTCCGGCCGCGTGCCGTCCGACCGCCTCGAACACGTCGACCACGGTCACGTCGCGGCCTTCGAACCGCCCCGGCAGGATCGAGCCGCCGTACAGAAACACCGACGGCACGTTCAGACGCACCATCGCCATCATCAGTCCGGGGAGCGACTTGTCGCACCCGGCCAGACCGACCAGGGCGTCATAGCAGTGGCCGCGCATCGTCAACTCGACCGAATCGGCGATGACCTCGCGGCTGACCAGCGACGATTTCATTCCGGCGTGGCCCATCGCGATGCCGTCGGTGACGGTGATCGTCGTGAACTCGCGCGGCGTGCCGCCCGCGGCGTTAACCCCGCGCTTCACCGCCTGGGCCTGGCGGCCGAGCGAGATGTTGCACGGCGCCGCCTCGTTCCACGACGTCGCGACGCCGACAAACGGCTTGGCGATGTCCTCCGCGCCCAGGCCCATCGCATAGTAATACGAGCGATGCGGCGCGCGCTCCGGGCCGACCGTCACATGGCGGCTGGGCAGGCGGGATTTGTCGAAGGTGCGGCCGGACATCGGGGTACTCGAACACAACGGGGGACGACCCGCTATCTATGCCGCTTTTTCGCCACCGTTCAAGGTATGGGCCGGATGCCGCGCCGCCGACCGTTCCACCCGTCCTCCGCGTCTATGGGGCCGGCTCGACCGCCAACACGTTGTCGCGGGCCGAGATGACCCGGATGCGGCTGCCCGCCGGCAGGTCCGGTCCGGCTAGCGCAAGTTCCGCGCCCGCCACCCGCAACGTTCCCCGGCCACCGGCGATCGGAGCCCACAGCGTAAACGCCCTGCCGACCAGTTCCTGCGGCTGCGGCGGCGGGAGTTTTGCGGGTCGTTCGCCCAGCTTTGCCGAAACCTGCGGCGGCGCTTTTTGCCGTTTTAGCGCGGCAGGTTTCGGCGACGGACGCGGTTTCGGGGCGGGCGGCGGCGACGCCTGCGCGGCGCGCCCCGCGCCCTGCCTGGCGACGTTCGCGGC
>JAQBXG010000143.1 GCA_027625125.1 Pseudomonadota bacterium | reverse complement strand
CGCGGCGGTGCCCGCGGCGCTGCGGCGGGGGCGCGGGGCGACGGCCAACCCGAGCGGGCGGTTCGAGCGTGAACGCCGGGTGGCGGCGGACGAGACATGGGACTTCGCCGACGGCGACTGGGGCGCGGACGATGGCGGCGCGGACGAAGTTGGCGGCGCGGCGAAGATGCGGACAACGGTGACGGCGGATGCGTCGAAGACCGTGCTGGTGCGGCAGACATCGCCGGATATTCCGTTCGACCGCTCGATCAATCCCTATCGCGGTTGCGAGCATGGCTGCGTGTACTGCTTTGCGCGGCCGAGTCACGAATTCCTGGGTCTGTCGGCGGGGCTGGACTTTGAAACGCGGCTGTTTGCCAAGCCCGACGCGGCGGCGGTGCTGCGGCGCGAACTGGCGGCGCGGTCGTATCGATGTGCGACCATTGCGATGGGCACCAACACCGACCCGTACCAGCCGGTCGAGCGCCGGTTGCGAATCACCCGCCAGATTCTGGAACTGCTGCTGGACTGCCGACACCCGGTGGCAATGGTGACGAAATCGGCCGGCATCGTCCGCGATCTGGGCCTTTGGTCGGAGCTGGCGGCGCGGCGGCTGGGGATGGTGCATGTCAGCGTGACGACCCTGGACGCGAAGCTGGCCCGTGATCTGGAGCCGCGGGCGGCGACCCCGGCGAAGCGGCTGGAGGCGATCTCGCGGCTTGCCGACGCCGGTGTGCCGGTCGGCGTGATGGTGGCGCCGGTGATTCCGGGACTGAACGACACCGAGATGGAGGCGATACTGGCGGCGGCCAAGGAGGCGGGCGCGACCGCCGCAGGCAAGGTGTTGTTGCGGTTGCCGCACGGCGTGGCGGAGTTGTTCCGGGCATGGCTGGCCGAGCACCGTCCCGAACGCGCCGCGCGGGTCATGGCGTTGGTGCGGGATACGCGCGGCGGCCGCGACAACGAGCCGAGGTTTCATCGCCGCATGACCGGTAGCGGGGCCTATGCCGCCATGTTAGACCAGCGGTTCCGACACGCCGCGGCGCGGCTGGGCTTGGGCGCCAAGGCCGCGAAATTGGATACGACACGGTTTCGGCCGCCGCCGCGAGACGGCCAGTTGCCGTTGCTGTGACCCCGGCGACATCGATGCCGGTTCACACGGAAGGAGGACCGATGCGGATTCACAAGTTGGCGCTTGGCTTGGGGGCCGCGGTGCTGACCTTTGCCGCCGCTGCCGCAGCACATGAAATCCGCGCCGGGGATCTGACGATCGTGCATCCGTGGGCGCGGGCGACGATGACGCCGATGCAGGCCGGGGCGGTGTATCTGGCGATCGTCAACGATGGCGCCGAGGCCGACCGTTTGCTGGGCGCATCGACCCCGGTCGCGGCGATGGCAATGCTGCATCGCAGCGTCGATGACGGTGGTGTCGCCCGCATGGTGGCGGCCGGAGAAATCGAGATCGCCGCCGGCGGATCGGTCGTGCTGGAGCCGGGCGTGCTGCATCTGATGCTGACCGGGCTGGCGGCGCCGCTGGTGGTCGGCGAGACGTTCGCACTGACGCTGCGTTTCGCCCGCGCCGGTGACATGGAGGTGACGGTCGAGGTCGAGAGCATGGCGGTGATGAACCACTTGCACGCGCCGGCGGGATAGACGGGCGGGAGCAGCCTATCCCCGACCTGAACATCGAACGCCGGTTGGGCGGCCCGGTGGCCGGAATCGACGAGGCCGGGCGCGGGCCGCTGGCCGGGCCGTTGGTGGCGGCGGCGGTGCTGTTGGCGGACCCGGCGATCGCCCGCCTGCCGGACGGGATCGACGATTCCAAAAAGCTGGGCGCTGCCGCCCGCGACGGCCTGTACGGGGCGCTGACCCGGTTGCTGCCATGGGGCATCGGCATCGCCAGCGTCGACGAAATCGACCGCATCAATATTCTGGAAGCGTCGCTGCTGGCGATGCGGCGGGCGGTGCTGGCTTTGCCCTCCCGTCCCCGATTCGCGCTGGTGGACGGCAATCGCATCCCGGAACTGGATTGCGACGCGCGCGCGGTGCCCGGCGGCGACCGCATCTGTCTGTCGGTGGCCGCGGCAAGCATCATCGCCAAGGTGACCCGCGACCGCATCATGGACGCGCTGGCGATTGCCCACCCGGCCTATGGCTGGGACTGCAATCGCGGCTACGCCACCTCTGCCCATCGTGACGCCATACGCGCCGTTGGTGTCACCTGTCACCATCGGCGCAGCTTCGGAACCGTGCGGAAAATCGTCGAAGCAGCCTAAGCCGTTGAATCCAATTGGGATTGACGCCGGCCCGGCGACGAATCATGCTGCCCCGATGGCCCGCGCCCCCATTGACCGATCCTCCGATTCGGCTCCCGATGTCGCGAACGTCGCCGGGACCGTGCAGGTCGGCGACTGCGCCGAAATCATGCGCGGCCTGCCGGAAGCGTGCGCCGACATGGTGTTCGCCGACCCGCCCTATAATCTGCAACTGGAGGGGGAACTGCGGCGACCGAACGATTCTGTCGTCGATGCGGTGACCGACGCGTGGGACCGGTTCGACGACTTCGCGACCTATGACGCGTTCTGTCGCGACTGGCTGGGGGCGGCCCGCCATGTGTTGCGGCCCGGCGGCACGATCTGGGTGATCGGCAGCTATCACAATATCTATCGCGTCGGCGCGATCCTGCAGGACCTGGGATACTGGATTCTGAACGACATCACCTGGCGCAAATCGAACCCGATGCCGAACTTTCGCGGCCGCCGGTTCACCAACGCGCACGAGACGCTGATCTGGGCGGCGCGCGACCGCGGCCGCCCGCATACGTTCAATCACGCGGCGATGAAGGCGCTGAACGGCGATTTGCAGATGCGGTCGGACTGGGTGCTGCCGGTGTGCAACGGCAACGAGCGGCTGAAGGTGGACGGCAAGAAGGCCCACCCGACCCAGAAGCCGGAGGCGTTGCTGCATCGGGTGCTGTTGTCGTCGACCGAGCCGGGCGATCTGGTGCTGGACCCGTTTTTCGGCACCGGCACGACCGGGGCGGCGGCGAAGCGGCTGGGGCGGCGGTGGATCGGCATCGACCGCGACGAGGGATATGCGCGGCTGGCGCGGGAGCGCATCGCCTCCGTCGGCGAAATCGACCCCGACGACCTGGAGGTCACGCGGTCAAAGCGCGCGGAACCGCGGGTGCCGTTCGGCCGTGTCGTCGAGGCAGGGCTGCTGTCGGCCGGGGATATGCTGTACGACCCGACCGGCCGCCCCCGCGCCAAGGTCCGCGCCGACGGCACGCTGGTGTCGGACTCCGCCGCCGGATCGATTCACGCGGTCGGGGCGCAGGTGCAGGGGTTGTCGGCGTGCAACGGCTGGGCGTTCTGGCGGGTTGACGCCGGCAAGGGGAACCTGAAATCCATCGACGAATTGCGCGCACGGCTGCGCGCCGCCGATGCGTCCGGCGCGCCGGCCGAATAAACCGTCAGGATTTTTGCAGCGTCAGCGACCACTCGGCGGGGCCGAGGGTCAGGGTTTCGAGAATCGTGTGTCCGGCATGGCCGGCCCAGTTGGTCAGATTGCCGACCGCGTCGGGGCAATCGATCAGCACCCGCACGACTCCGCCCGCCTCCAAATCGTTCACCGCCGCCTTGGTCTGTTGCAGCGGGTACGGACACATTTCGCCGCGCAGATCCAGTTGCGTCGCTGTCGGCTCCATTGCGATCCCCCCTTTGTCGCGACTGGTGCGGCCCGGCGTGGGGGCCTGTCCGGCAGTATTTCCGAACGGACGTGCGGCGCAAGCGGCGATGTGCGCACGGACGACTCAACAGTGCGTGACATGCTGGTGTGCGGCGGCGGTCAGCGCGGCATCGAATGGGGCCGGATCGGCGGCGATCGCGACCAGGTCACGCCGCACAGTTCGAGGTGGTCGGCGACCGCGCGCGCCCAGATGCGGGTGTCGTCGAGGCTGCGTTTGCGGGGCCGGAGATCAAGGCGACGCCACAGCGCATAGGCGATCATTTCCTCGAGGTCGGCGCGGGCCAGCGGCAGGCGGGGTTCGTCGTCCATCACCACAGGCTAGTGGATCGCCCGGAATAGAATAAATCACGAACATGGCACGGGGGTGGCGAGGGCGAGGCGGGCGGCTTTTTTCGTCACCGTCGGCAGCGGGGCGAGGCCGGCGTCGGTGGCCGGAGTCCAGAGGGCGGGGATCGCTGCGGCGGAGGTGGTGCGGCCGGCGAGGACGGCGAGTTCGAGATGAAAGTGGGTGAACGTATGGCGCACGGTCCCGCGCCTCTGCCACCGCACCCCGGCGGGAGCGAACGCGGACGCGGCGGAGTCGGACCACGGCGCGTCGCCCCACGGCGTGCCGGGCAATTCGAGCATGCCACCCAGCAGGCCGGACGGCGGCCTTCGCCGCAACAGCACCGTGCCTTCGCACGCCAGCCAGAACGCAACCCCGTGGCGGGTGGGGCGCGGCGGGGCCGGCGCGCGGTTGGGCAGGATCGCTGTGAGGTTGCGAGCGAGGGCCGCGCAGTCCGGTCGCCATGGGCACGCGCCGCAATCCGGGG
>JAQBXG010000142.1 GCA_027625125.1 Pseudomonadota bacterium | reverse complement strand
GCCGGTGAAAACGGCGCGGAGTTACAGGAGTGGTTGGCCCCGCTGTATGACGAGCGCACCAACCGGCGGCTGGTGAACGCCGCGTGTCTGTTGTCGGACGTGGGTTGGGCCGTGCATCCCGACTATCGTGCCGAACAGGCGATGGCGACGATCCTGCACGCACCGCTGGTCGGCATCGATCATCCCGGCCGCGCGTTTGTCGCCCAGGCGGTGGCGATCCGCTATGGCGCGCGGGGCAGCGGGCCGTGGATGGCCGAGGCGGCGGCGCTGCTGGACGCCGAAACACAGACCCGGGCGGAGCGGTTGGGGTACGCGTTGCGGCTGGGTGCGACGCTGTCGGGCGGCGGGCGCGGGGTGTTGCCGCGCACGTCGCTGGCCTCGGACGCGACGACGGTGACGCTGCGTTTGCCGCCCGGCCTGGGCGCATTCGCCGGCGAAAAAGTCGACCGCCGCCTTGCGGCGCTGGCCCTGGCGTTGGGGAAAGAACCGAAGCTGGTGTTGGGGGCCTGAGGCTCAGGCCGCCGCGTTGGCGGAATCGGACAGCGGCACCAGAACGACGCCACCGTTCCGGGCCGCCAACGCCACCTCGCCGCGGGCGAGGCGCATCGCATCGGCCCCGAACACATCATGCCGCCAGCCGGTGAGGGCGTGTACACCGCGAGTCTCGCCCGCGGCGATCGCTTCGAGGTCTTCGCCGCCGGCGACGAGTTGCTGGGCGACGCCGTGTTCCTCGCACTTCGCCTTCAGCAGCACACGCAGCAACGCGACCATCGGCTGGAGCGACGACACGGGCTTTTTCGGCTTGGCCGATTTCGGCAACGCTTCGGCAGGAACGGCGCGGGCGCGGGCGACTGCCTCCAGAATGCCGTTCCCGGCGACGCCGTCGGCCAGACCGCGGGAGACGCCGCGAACGTTCGCGAGATCGTCGCTGGTTTGCGGCGGATGGGCGGCGATCGCGAGCAGCGCCTCGTCTTTCAGCAGGCGGCCGCGGGCGAGATCGCGGGCCTGCGCCTGGGTCTCCCGCCACGCCGCCAGTTCCCGAACGATTTGCAGAAAGCGCGGATCGCTGGACCGCAACCGCAGCCGCTTCCATGCGTCCTGCGGCTCGGTGATGTAGGTCGCCGGATCGGTCAGCGCCGCCATTTCCTCCGCGACCCACGCAGTGCGGCCGCTCTTCGCCAACTCATCGTTCAGATTGACGTACACGGTGCGGAGGTGGATGACATCGGCGAGGGCGTATTGGAGCTGTCGATCCGTCAATGGCCGGCGGCGCCAATCGGTGAAACGCGAACCCTTGTCGAGCTTCGCGCCGGCAAGGCGGGTCACCAGGGTTTCATAGGAAACCGATTCGCCGAACCCGCACACCATCGCCGCGACCTGGGTATCGAATTGCGGCTCCGGCACACGCCCGGACAGGCGGAGAAATATCTCTACGTCCTGACGGCCAGCATGAAACACTTTCGGCACCGACGGGTCATTGAGGACCGCCAGCAGCGGCGCGAGGTCGATGCCGGGAGCCAGCGCGTCGACCGCCCACGGCTCGCCCCGGCCGGCGACCTGCGCCAGGCAGAGTTCGGGCCAGTAGGTTGATTCGCGGTGAAACTCGGTATCGATGGCCACGAAGTCGGCGCCGTGTAGCTCTTCGCACGCCGCGGCCAGGGTGGCGGTATCGGTGATCAGCATCATGGCGGGGGTTGTAACATGGTTTTTGTCATTTCGCCGCCTGCGGACTCGGAGAGTTTATCAAATCGCCGCCTGCGGACTCGGTATCTGGATTCAAGAGTCTCCGGCGAAGCGGCGTGCAGCCTGCGGACTCGGAACCTGCAAAGGAGAGGCAGGGGTGAGGCGGCTTGTTTGATTCTGCCGCCCGCGGACTCAGAACCCGGATTCGAGACGCCGTGGCGGGGCGGCGGGTGGGGCGGTCTTGACAGCAAGCGGGCTTCCATGCGCTGTTCCGGCGCTGTTCAGACACCATTCCCGCTATGCCAATGCATCCGTTTCGCACCAATACCTGCGGCGAATTGCGCGACACCCACACCGGCGCGGTCGTGCGGATTTCGGGATGGGTCCATCGCAAGCGCGACCACGGCAACCTGCTGTTTCTGGACATCCGCGACCATTACGGCGTGACCCAGTGCGTCGTCGAAACCGGCGAAGAATGCTTTGCCGCCGCCGAGGCGGTGCGGGCCGAAAGCGTCGTGACCATCACCGGGCCGGTCGTCGCGCGGTCGGCCGATACCGTCAACGATACACTGCCGACCGGCCGGGTCGAAATCCGTATCGAGGCGATGGAAATCCAGTCGGCGGCGGAGGAGTTGCCGATGCCGGTGTTCGGCGATGTCGAATACCCGGAGGATTTGCGGCTGCGCTACCGGTTTCTGGACCTGCGGCGCGACAAGATGCAACGCAACATCGTGCTGCGCTCGGCGGTGATCGATTCGATCCGCCGCCGCATGGTCGCGCAAGGGTTTCTGGAATTGCAGACGCCGATCCTGACCGCGAGTTCACCGGAGGGGGCGCGCGACTATCTGGTGCCGAGCCGTTTGCATCCGGGCAAGTTCTATGCGCTGCCGCAGGCGCCGCAGCAATTCAAGCAGATGTATATGGTGTCGGGGTTCGACCGCTATTTCCAGATCGCGCCGTGTTTCCGCGACGAGGACGCCCGCGCCGACCGTTCGCCCGGCGAGTTCTATCAACTGGACATGGAAATGGCGTTCGCCGAGCAGGACGACGTGTTCGCCGCCATCGAGCCGGTGCTGCATGGCGTGTTCACCGAATTCACCGAACACGAGGTGACGCCGACGCCGTTTCCGCGCATCCCGTATGCCGAGGCGCTGCTGAAATACGGCACCGACAAGCCCGATCTGCGCAATCCGATCGAGATTGCCGATGTCAGCGAGGCGTTCCGCGGCTCCGGGTTCGGGCTGTTCGCCCGCGCCGTCGAGGCCGGCAGTGTCGTGCGTGCGATTCCGGCCCCGGGCGCGTCGGCGCGGCCGCGAAGTTTTTTCGACAAGATGAACGATTGGGCGCGCGAGGAAGGCTGGCCCGGGCTGGGGTACATCCAGTTCGGCGACGACGGCGCTGCGAAGGGGCCGATCGCCAAGAATCTGGACGCCGAGCGGATTGCGCGGGTGCGCGAATTGTCGGGCGCGTCGGATGGCGATGCGGTGTTCTTTGCCTGTGACGCGCCGCCGAAGGCGGCGGAGCTGGCCGGGCGGGCGCGCACGAGACTGGGCGCCGATCTGGAGCTGATCCCGTCCGGCGTGTACCGGTTTTGCTGGATCGTCGACTATCCGATGTATGAATTCGACGAGGCGGAGCAGAAGATCGAGTTCAGCCACAATCCGTTTTCGATGCCCCAGGGCGGGCTTGCGGCGCTGGACGAAAAAGACCCGCTGGAGATTCTGGCCCACCAGTACGACATCGTCTGCAACGGCGTCGAGCTGTCGTCGGGGGCGATCCGGAATCACCGCCCCGACATCATGGTGCGCGCGTTCGAGATCGCCGGGTATTCCCGCGACGAAGTGGCGACGCAATTCGGCGGCATGTTCAACGCCTTTCGCTTCGGCGCACCGCCCCACGGCGGCCTGGCCCCCGGCATCGACCGCATCGTGATGATGATCGCAGGCGAGCCGAACCTGCGCGAAGTGGTCGCGTTTCCGATGACCCAACGCGCCGAGGACCTGTTGATGGGCGCCCCGGCCAAAGTGTCCGACCGCGCGCTCCGCGACGTCCACATCCGCGTGCAACTGCCGCCGAAGCCGGCGAAGGAAAACTAAGCGGCGGCTACCCCTTCAGCGTGCGAGTGAAGAAGTCGATGGTCCGCGACCACGCGAGTTCGGCGGCGGCGGCGTCATAGCGGGCGGCGTTGGTGTCGTTGTTGAACGCATGGTTGGCGCCGTCGTACAGGTGCAGCGTGTAATCGACCCCGGCCGCGTCCATCGCCGCCGTGAAGGCCGGCAGCCCGGCGTTGATGCGGCTGTCGAGGGCCGCGTACTGCAACAGCATGGCCGCGCGGATGTTCGGCACCAGATTGGTGGCCGGCGCGGCGCCATAATATGGCACTGCCGCATCGAGAAACTGTGTCGCGGGATCGGCGGCAACGGCGTTGACTTGGCCGCCGCCCCAACAGAAGCCGACGATGCCGATCTTGCCGGTGGTGTCTTCGCGCTCCGCGAGATGGACAAGGCCCGCCTGAATCTGGGCGACGACGGCGGCGGAATCGAGGCCGCCGAACAGGCCGCGGGCGGCGTCTTCATTGGCCGGTGTGCCGCCGACCGACGACAGCATGTCGGGGGCGATGGCGAGAAAGCCTTCGAGGGCGACGCGGCGCGCGACATCTTCGATATGCGGGTTGAGGCCGCGGTTTTCATGGATGACCATCACCACCGGCCAAGGTCCGGGCTGGTCAACGGGGCGGGCGATGTAATAGGCGACGCTGACGCCGCCGCCATCGTAGCCGTCGGAGCCGGTCACCAGGCGCGCATCGTCGGCGGCGACGATCGCCGCCTGGGCGTAGTTGTTTTGCAGCAGCGGCAAC
>JAQBXG010000141.1 GCA_027625125.1 Pseudomonadota bacterium | reverse complement strand
ACGGCACGGTTTTGGGTTTCAGCTACGTGCCGGGCCATGAGCGCTTCATCCGCAACATGCTGGCCGGGGTGACCGGCATCGACTACGCGTTGCTGGTGGTCGCCGCCGATGACGGCCCGATGCCGCAAACCCGCGAGCATCTGGCCATCCTCGACCTGCTCGGGGTGCGCCACGGCATGGTGGCCCTGACCAAGATCGACCGGGTCGAGCCGTCCCGGGTCGCCGAGGTCAGCGCCGCCATCACCAACCTATTGGCGCCCACAAGTTTGGCCGCCGCGCCTATTTTTCCGGTCTCCGCGATCACCGGCGACGGGGTCGAGGCCCTGGCGGCGCACCTTTCAGCGGTCGCCGGCGAGGCCAGCGATCGCCCGGCATCGGGCAATTTCCGCCTCGCCATCGACCGCACCTTTACGGTCGCCGGCGCCGGCCTGGTCGTCACCGGCACGGTGTTTACCGGCCGGGTCGAGGTGGGGTCGCATGTGTTCCTGGCCGAGTCCGGACAAACGGCGCGGGTGCGGGGCATTCACGCCAACAATCAGGAGGCCGGCCAAGGCGTCACCGGCCAGCGTTGCGCCATTAATCTCGCCGGTATCGACAAAGCCATTGTGAAGCGCGGCGACTGGCTGGTCTCGTCGCCCGAGCTGCGTCCGGTGCGCAAGATCGATACGGACCTGCTGGTGCTCGCCACCGAAATGCGCCCCCTGCGCCATTGGACGCCGGTGCATGTGCATCTGGGCGCCGCCGACGTGACCGGACGGGTCGCCATTCTCGGCGCCGACCAGATCGCCCCCGGCGCCACCGCGCGCGCGCAATTGGTGCTCGACCATCCGATCGGCGCGGTGGCTCGCGACCGCTTCATCATCCGCGACCAGTCGGCCCAACGCACGCTGGGCGGCGGCCGTGTCATCGATATTTTTCCGCCGGTACGCGGCCGGGCGCGGCCCGATCGCCTGGCCATGCTCGACGCTCTCGATACCGCCGATCACGCCGCAGCGCTTGCCGGCGCCCTAGAGGTTGCCAGCGCGGGTCTCGACCTGCGGCGCTTCGCCATCGCCCGCAATCTGACCGGCGACGAGCTCGCCGCCGTGACCGAACCCAGCGGCGCGGTCATCATCGGCCCGGTCCAAGCGCGTCTCGCTTTCACCCAATCGGCCTGGCAGACCCTGCGCGACGAGACCCTGGCCGCGCTCGACAAGTTTCACGCGCAATACACCGACCGGCTGGGCCCCAGCGTCGCCCAGTTGCGCCGCGGCCTGGGCCGTCACGTTGCCGAGGAAGCCTTCGCCGGGCTGGTCGACGCGCTGACGACGGACAAAACCATCGCCAGCGACGGTATGCTGCTGCACCGGCCGAGCCAAAAGCCGGTGCTGGCGCCGGAAGACGAGAAACTCTGGACCGCGATCCTGCCGCTTCTGCGCGAAACGCCGCACCAGCCGCCAGTGGTCCACGATCTAGCCGGCGAACTGGGGGTGCCGCCCGACCGGGTTGCCCGCACCCTGCGCCGCGCGGCGGCGTTGGGCCTGGTGGTGCAAGCCAGCAAGAACCGGTTCTTCGAGAGCGGCGCGCTCGCCGGGCTGGCGACGATCTTCGAGCAGGTGGCGGGCGAGGAACCCGACGGGGTCGCCCCCGGCGCGTTCCGCGACCGCGCCGGCATGGGCCGCAATCTGGCCATCGAGGTCTTGGAGTTCTTCGACCGCACCGGCCTGTCGCGGCGCGACGGCAACACCCGCCGCCTCATCCGCCCGGCCCGCGAGGTGTTCCCACGCGCGGATGGTTAGCGGTGGACGGTGATCCAGACAAGGAATTCACGATGAAAGAAACAGAGGGTGTGGGAGAAATAATCGCCGAAAGGGAACTTGATCTCGCCGACGGTGGTACCGTTCAGGTAAAAATAGGCAAGCCTCAACAATTTCCTGAGGGACATAGTTTTTACTGTCCGATTCAAATCACCGGCTTGGGGAAAGAGATTAATTTGCGGGCGGGCGGGGTTGATTCGCTCCAAGCCCTCTTGATGGCACTGCAGGCTATCAGTGCCAATCTTTACACAAGTGACGCAGCACGCGCGGGCACGCTCACTTGGCTCGGACGACGAAATTTCAGCTTACCGGTCAACCATGTCATTCAAGACCTCGTTCCGGAAGACGACGCTTAACCGTAAGCCGGCGACGACGACGGCCTAATCTGTCGCCTGCGCCTCTTGTATCGCCTGCCACACTTTCAGCGGCGTCGCCGGCGTATCGATATGGCGGATGCCCAGCGGCGACAGCGCGTCGACGATAGCGTTCACTCCCGCCGACAACGCGCCCACGGTGCCCGCTTCGCCGGCGCCTTTGACGCCGAGGGGATTGGTCGGCGTCGGGGCGGGATTGTCGACGATCTCAACCTGGCAAAAATCGTCGGCGCGGGGCATGCCGTAATCCATGAACGAGCCGGCCAGCACCTGCCCCGTTTCAGAATCGTAGGTCTTATCCTCCATCAGCACCTGACCCATGCCCTGGGCGATGCCGCCCATGATCTGCCCCTTGAGCAGCAGCGGGTTGATCACCGTGCCCACATCGTCGACCACCCAATAGCCGACAATGTCGGTCGTGCCGGTATCCGGGTCGATCTCGACCTCGCAGATATGGCAACCATTGGGAAAGTTACCGGCGGGCGAGCGGTAGGTGGCGGTCTCGTAGAGGCCCGGTTCCATGTCCGCCGGTAATTTATCGAGCTGGAACGCCGCTTTGGCTACGTCATGGATGCCCAGCGCCCGGTCGGTGCCGGCGATGGTGAACGCGCCCTCGGCGAAATCGATGTCCGCCTCCGAGGCTTCCAGCAGGTGCGCCGCCAGTTTGCGCGCCTTGGCGATGATCTTGTCGGAGACCATGACCAGCGCGCTGCCGCTCATGGTGGTCGAGCGCGAGCCGCCGGTGCCGACCCCGAACGCCACCTTATCGGTATCGCCCTGGATGTAACTAACCTGTTCCGGATCGATGCCGAGCCGGTCGGCGAGGATTTGCGTCTGAATGGTGGCGTGCCCCTGGCCATGGCTCACCGAGCCGGAAAGGATCGTCACCGCGCCGCCCGGATCGAAGCGAATTTCCGCCGTTTCCAGCCCGGTGTCAGCCGACTGCTCGATGGTGTTCGACATGCCGATGCCGCGCAGCTTGCCGCGTCCGGCGGCTTCCGTCCGCCGCGCCGCGAAGCCATCCCAGTCGGCCATCGCCATGGCGCGGTCCATGTTTTCCTCGAAATGGCCGCTGTCATAGGTATAGGTCAGCGCCGTCTTGTAGGGCATGGCGGCGGGCGCGATGTAGTTGCGGCGGCGCAGTTCGGCCGGGTCGATAGCGAGTTCGTCGGCGGCCCGTTCGACCAGCCGCTCGATCATATAGGAGGCTTCGGGGCGCCCGGCGCCGCGATAGGGCGAGGTGCAATGGGTGTTGGTCAGCATGCCCGAAACTTGCACGTGCGCGGCGGGAATAGTGTAGACGCCGACCGCCGTGCCGATATTGACCGCCGGCGGCAGGGCGCCGCGAAACGACACCGCCGCGCCGAGATTGCCCCAAACCCGAAATTTCGCCCCCAGGAAACGGCCTTCGTTGTCGAGCGCCAGGGCGGCATCGACGAAATTGTCGCGGGCGTCGTCGTCGCTGATATGGCTTTCGCTGCGGTCGGCGAGCCATTTGACCGGTCGCCCGACCCGCTTGGCGGCCCACAGCATGAGGATCATTTCCGGATAGACCGAACCGCGCAGGCCGTAGCTGCCGCCGATATCGCCGGTGATCAGGCGAAGCTGGGTCTCCGGGATTTTCAAGCTGATTGTGGCGATATCCTTGCGAAAGAAATACGGCCGCTGGAACCCGCAATTCAGCGTGTAGCGGCCGGTGCCGGCGTCGTACTCGCCGACCACGCCGCGCGGCTCCAGGGCGTTGGCGGTGACCCGGTTGATGACCAGGTGCTGTTCGACGATGTGGGCGGCCTTGGCGAAGGCGGCCTCGGTGGCGGCGGCGTCGCCGGCCTCGTAGAAATATGATTCGTTGCCGGGACAATCGTCATAGAGCTGGGGCGCGCCCGGCTGGGCCGCCGCGTAGGCCGACACCACCGCCGGCAATATTTCGTAGTCGACGTCGACCCGTTCCGCCGCGTCCCTGGCCTGTTCCGCCGACTCGGCAACGACGACCGCCACCGGGTATCCCACGTTGCGCACCCGCTCGACGGCGATGGCCGGGCGGTCGGGCACGAACATCGGGCTGCCGTCGCGTTTCTTGTAGGGCGGCATCGACGGGATCGGGCCGAGATCGTCGGCGCGGTAGTCGGCCCCGGTCAGGACCGCGAGCACGCCGGGCGCCGCCAGCGCCGCCGCCCGATCGATGGCGCGGATCTCGGCATGGGCGTGGGGCGACCGCACGATGGCGGCATGGACCTGCCGGCCGAAGACCATGTCATCGAGATAACGGCCCTGGCCGCGCAACAGGCGCGGATCCTCCAGGCGGGTGACCGCCTGCCCGATAGAAAACTCACCCATGATATCCGCTTCCCCGTGACAAATTGTTTCGCAGTGTAGGGCAACGGAGCCGGTCAGCAA
>JAQBXG010000140.1 GCA_027625125.1 Pseudomonadota bacterium | reverse complement strand
GGGCGTGCCGTGCCGCCGGTCGCCCCCGGCGCCACCGGCGACGCCGCGGCCGACACCCGGCTCCGCTCGCCGCTGGCCGAAATCCTGCGCCTGCTCGGCGGCTAGGGACGCCTACCCGCGCGTCATTCCGGCAGCGCGACTCCGCTCTTTTTCAACTGCGCCGCCATCGCCGCCGTCAACGCCGCCAGCGCGTCGTCGTCGACCGCCTCGGCCCGCGCCACCAGCACCGCCTGCGTGTTCGACGCCCGCACCAGCCACCAGCCGTCCGGGGTCGTCACCCGGACGCCGTCGATATCGTTGACATCGGCGCCCTCGGCCTTCAGCCGGTCGCGCAATTCGTCGACCACCGCGAACTTGCGTTCCTCCGCGCATGCGAACCGGATCTCCGGCGTGTTCACCAGTTGCGGCAGCGAATCAAAAATGTCCGCCAGGCTTTCGCCCTTGCGGTCCAGATACGCGAGCAACCGCACTGCCGCGTACAGCGCGTCGTCATAGCCGAAATAGCGGTCGGCGAAAAAGATATGGCCGGACATTTCCCCGGCCAGAACCGCGCGTTCCTCGGCCATCTTGGTCTTGATCAGCGCGTGCCCGGTCTTCCACATCAGCGGCACGCCGCCCAGCCGCGCAACCTCGTCGAACAGCGCCTGCGAACATTTGACATCGCCGATCACCATCCGGCCGGATTTGGTCTCCAGCACCTCCCGGGCCAGCACCGCCAGGATCTGGTCCGGCCACAGAATCCGCCCCTGGCCGTCGACGACCCCCAGCCGGTCGCCGTCGCCGTCCAGCGCAAAGCCCAGGTCGCAGCCGTTCTCCGCCACCGCCTCGCGCAACTGGGCCAGATTCGCCTCGACCGCCGGATCGGGATGGTGATTCGGAAACGTCCCGTCGATCGTCTCGTTCATCAGCACGTGGCTGGCCGGCAGTCGCCGCGTCAGCGCCCGCGTCAGCTCCCCGGCCGCGCCGTTGCCCGGATCCCACGCCACCTTGCGGACATTGCCGGAATACCCCGGCCACGCATTCGCCAGCACCTCCGCATACGCATCGGCGACTGAGTTCTGCTGCACCCGCCCCTTGCCGCGGGCGAACTCCCCGGCCGCGGCGATCTCGCCCAGGCGCGCGATGTCCGCGCCAAAAAACGAGCGCCGCCCCAGCATCAACTTGAAGCCGTTGTACTCCTTCGGATTGTGCGACCCGGTGATCATGATCCCGGCCGCCGTGCTCAGGTGATACACCGAGAAGTACAGCATCGGCGTCGGCCCGACGCCGATGCGCACGACATCGATGCCGGTCTCGGTCAACCCGGCGATCAGCGCCTCTTCCAGCACCGGCGACTCCCGCCGCCCGTCGTACCCGACGCAGCACCGCGCGCCGGCCCCCGCCTCCTCGCGAATGACGGTGCCAAACGCGCGGCCGACCGCCAATGCATCCGCCTCGCCGAGCGTCTTGCCGATCACGCCGCGAATGTCGTACTCGCGCAAAATCGTCGGATGAAACCTGTACGCCGCCACCACTCAGCCTTTCCTGCCGCGGCCGACCGATACATAGGTGAATTCGCGCATCTCGTTCGGCTTATAGATATTGCGAAAATCGATCATCACCGGCGCGCGCAACAATCCACGCACCCGCTCCAGATCGAGACTCCGAAACTCGTTCCACTCGGTCAGGATCAGCACGCCGTCGGCCCCCGCCATCGTCGCATACGCATCGCCGCACCAGGTCACCCCCGGCAGCAGCGGGCGCGCCTCGTCCATGCCCTCGGGGTCATAGGCCCGCACGTTGGCGCCGGCGGCGATCAGCGCCGGCACGATCACCAGGCTCGGCGCATCGCGCATATCGTCGGTATTCGGCTTGAATGTCACCCCAAGCACCGCCACCGTCTTGTTCTTGACCGACCCGCCCAGCGCGGCGATGGCCTTTTCCGCCATGCGCTTCTTGCGGTCGTCGTTCGCGGCCACCACAGCCTCGACGATACGCACCGGCGACCCCGCCTTGCGCCCCTGGTGCACCAACGCCAGCGTATCCTTCGGAAAGCACGACCCGCCATAGCCCGGCCCCGCGTGCAGGAACTTCTTGCCAATTCGGCCGTCCAGCCCCATGCCGCGCGCAACATCCTGCACGTCAGCGCCCACTGCCTCGCACAGGTCGGCCATCTCGTTGATGAACGTGATCTTCGCGGCCAGAAACGCGTTGCTCGCGTACTTCGTCAGCTCAGCGGTTTCCAGCCCCGTCACCAACACCGGCGTTTCGTTCAGAAACAGCGGCCGGTACAACTCGCGCATCACTTCGCGGGCGCGATCGGATTCGGCTCCAACCACGACGCGATCGGGGCGCATGAAGTCGTTGATCGCCGACCCTTCCCGCAGGAACTCCGGGTTGGAAGCAACGTCGAACTTCGCGTCCGGCGCATGTTCGGCGACGATCTCCCATACTTTCCGGCCCGTCCCGACCGGCACCGTAGATTTCGTCACCACGACCGTATAGCCCCGCAACGCCGGCGCCAGCTCGGCGGCAGCGGCAAACACATAACTCAGATCGGCATCGCCGTCGCCGCGCCGGCTCGGCGTTCCCACGGCAATGAACACCGCATCGGCGGCGCCGACCGCGTCGCCAAGCTCGGTGGCGAAGTGCAGCCGGCCGGCCCTCGTATTGTTGGCGACCAACTCGGCCAGGCCCGGCTCATAGATCGGAATCTTCCCGGACTTCAGCGCCGCGACCTTGTTGCGATCCTGGTCGATACAAGTCACGTCATAGCCGAACTCCGAGAAGCAGGCTCCCGACACCAGGCCCACGTACCCGGTTCCGATCATCGCTATACGCACCTGTACTCTCCCGCTAGTGGCCGGCAGCCAGTCCGGCAAGTTCCGCCATCACGGCGTCGCGCAAATCGCTGCGGCTCAGCGCAAACGCGACGTTGGCCAGCACAAACCCGGCCTTGTCGCCGCAATCGAATCGCGTGCCCTCACACAGGATGCCATGAAACGGCACCGTTCCGATCGTCGCGGCGATCGCGTCGGTAAGTTGAATCTCTCCGCCCGCGCCGCGCTGCATCCGCCCAAGCTCGCCAAAGATTTCCGGCGCCAGTATGTAGCGGCCGATCACGCCCATCGTCGAGGGCGCATCGTCCGGCCGCGGTTTTTCGACGATGCCGCACGCGCGCACAAGGTTGCCGTCGGTGCTTTCGATGTCCAGGATTCCGTAGCGGTCGGTAAGCGGCCTCGGCACCTTCTCGACCGCAACCAGATTCCCGCCGACCGCGCCATAGGCGTCCACCATCTGCTTCAGGCACGGCGTATCGGATTGCATCAGATCGTCGGCCAGCACCACCGCGAACGGCTCGTCGCCAACCAGATTGCGCGCGCACCACACCGCGTGTCCCAACCCCAGCGGTTCCTGCTGCCGCGTATAGGCAACCTCGCCGGGTCCGGGCAGCCAGTCGTGGATCGCGTCCGATTGTCCGTCCTTGCCGCGCGCCGACAGTTGGTCGCGCAATTCCCACGAAATGTCGAAATGGTCCTCGATCGCGGATTTCCCGCGGCCGGTGACAAAGATGAACTCTTCGATTCCCGCCGCCCGCGCCTCGTCGACCGCATAGTGGATCAGCGGCTTGTCGACGATCGGCAGCATTTCCTTCGGCATCGCCTTGGTGGCGGGAAGGAACCGGGTCCCCAGTCCGCCGACCGGAAACACGGCCTTTCGGACCTTTTTTGCACCGTCCCGCATCGGACGGTTCATGCCACGCCGCCGGTGCCGAGGCAAGGCCGCTTGCGGCCCGCGCGGCGACCTAGATCGGGTTCAGGACGGCGGCGGCCGGATCGCTGATTCGGACCGGTGAAAACCCGCCGCGCACGAATTCGGCGACAAGTTCCGCGGGCATCGCGGCGCCGGCGCCATGGTTCGCGATCAGCACGTACTGACCGCTCGGTTGCAGCTTCAACTGGTACTCGGCGATGCCGCGCCGCGCCAGCGTGTCGTGAACCGCCCACAGGTCCACTTCGCAGGTGATGTCGTTCTTGTCGAAGGTGTACCAGACTTGCTCCGCCGCGGCCGGCGCGGCGAGCGCCGACGCCATCGCGGCGCCCAGAATCCAATATCGCAACAGTTGCGGCAGGTTGATCGGCATCAAGGCTTTCTCCCGGTGCCAGCGTACCCGGAGTCCACAGCGGCGAACACCCCTAGGCGCGCCCGCTCCGCCAGGTGCTTGACCCCTTGCATTTCTTGCAAATTCGCTCGCCGGACCATTCACTTTCGAACATCGAGCTGCAATTCAGGCACTTGCGCGTGCCGGTGCGGTATTCCACCGGCCGCTCGTTCGCCGGCGAAAGCGGGCGGGCGCGTTCGCTGCGCCCGTCCTCGGCGTCGGCGTCCATGCGGTCTGCAACATCGTTTTCTGCCACTCGATCCTCCGATTCGACTACGCGCGCCATGCTCTCGCCGCGCCGGAACAAGCCGGCGCCGGCAGCAACAGGACCATTCGCAGTCTGTCGAGAAGGCCCCAATAGGGACTTTTTCGGCTCCGTGGTCAAGGACCGCGCGCCTCCGCGCCGGTTTCCGCGCGCCTCCGCACAGGCTGTTCC